>NZ_JBNFMU010000111.1:0-36403 GCF_049942315.1 Pseudomonas wayambapalatensis | reverse complement strand
GCTTGTCCCGCGATCGGGCGCGCAGCGGCCGTAAAACCAGGCCCCGAGGTTTTTCAGGAAAAGATAGTCGCTTGGATTGCGGCCGCTTCGCGCCCGATCGCGAGACAAGCCCGCTCCCACAGGGGATTGGGCAGGCCTCAGATTTTGAGCAAGACAGTTGCTCTTGCCCTCAGCGCAGCGCGTAATCCAGCACCACGCCGATGAAGATCAACAGCCCCGCCCAGTGATTGTGCAGGAACGCCTTGAAGCAGGCATCGCGATCCAGCGTACGGGTCGACCAGAACTCCCAGGCGAAGCAGGCCAGGGCGCCCAGCAGCCCCAGGTGGAACCAGCCCCCTAGTTCGAAGCGATTGCCGGCCAGCAACAGGCAGCCGAGCGACAGCACCTGCAAGGTCAGGATGATCACCCGATCGGCCTCGCCGAACAGGATCGCCGTGGATTTCACGCCGATCTTCAGGTCGTCGTCGCGATCGACCATCGCATAGTAGGTGTCGAAGGCTACCGTCCACAGCAGGTTGGCGATGTACAGCAGCCAGGCCGCTGCTGGCAGCTCACCTCCCGCGGCCGTGAAGGCCATGGGAATGCCCCATGAATAGGCGGCACCCAGCACCACCTGCGGGTAGTAGGTGTAGCGCTTCATGAACGGGTAGCAGAACGCCAGGGCAACGCCGCCAAACGAAAGCCACACGGTGCTGGCGTTGGTGCACAGCACCAGCAGGAAACTTATTCCGGTCAGCACCACGAACAGCATCACCGCCTCGCGCGGCTTTACCCGGCCGCTGGCCAGGGGGCGGTCGGCGGTGCGCTTGACGTGGCCATCGACCTTGCGGTCGGCGAAGTCATTGATCGCGCAGCCCGCCGCGCGCATCAACGCTACTCCGAGGCCGAAGATCAGCACGTTGGCCAGGGTTGGTGCACCCTTGGCAGCGATCCACACCGCCGCGAGCGTGGGCCACAGCAACAGGTAGATGCCGATGGGGCGATCCAGGCGGCTGAGCTGGACGAAGTCCCAGGCCCTGGGGTGCAGGCGGTTGAGCGACTTGAGCAGGTGCAGGTACATCAGGGCGATACCTCCTTGTCCGCCTGCCACATCGCGGGCAGGAATACCTCGGCGACCAGCAGGTCCAGGCCATCGCGCTCGAAGCGCGAGCGGCGGCCCCAGAGGTTGGCGCTGGCCACTTCCGTCGGCAACCACGCCTGTGGGTACGTGCACACCTCGATGGGATGGCGAATGAACGCCTGGTCGCAGAACAGCAGTTCGCCGAGCGAGCGGCTGCCCAGGGTTTCCAGGTCGAGGCCGCCGCGCTCCAAGGCCTCGCGGCTGGCGACGCTGCGGGCAAATACCCAGGGCCGGTCATGGCCACGCAGATAGACTTCACGCACCCAGCCCTGCGCGCCTGGCGCAAGATCCAGGGCAAGGCATTCGTCGTCACGCAGTGGCTGCCAGCCTTCGAACAGCGGCGTCACGCAGAAGTGGTCGTGGGAGAGGCGGGTCAGGCGACGAGTCAGGGAGCCTTCGTCGAACAGCCAGTCGAGGGTGCGCTGGTCGAGGTCGCTCGCCAGCTGTGGATACGCCAGCCACGCGACAGCGGCTGCTTGCGGGGATTCGTACGACACGTCGGTATGCTTGTTACATCCAGAGAGGCGGCGAGCTTAGCATGATTGCCGGGTTTGCTTGCATACTGCCGGCCGGGCCAGTACAAAGCCCGTCATGAATTGCGCGGTGAGTCCTTCGCGGCAAAGGGCCATCAGCAGCAACACAAGGCCTGACCGAGGAACCCTGATGAAGAAGTGGCAATGCATTGTCTGTGGGCTGATCTACGACGAAGCCGAGGGCTGGCCGGACGACGGGATCGCTCCGGGCACCCGTTGGGAAGACGTGCCGGAAGACTGGCTGTGCCCCGACTGCGGTGTAGGCAAGAGCGACTTCGAAATGATCGCCATCGGCTGATCGACGACCCCCTGCAAGAGGAAGCACGACATGACGTCCCCCGTGGTGATCATCGGCACAGGCCTTGCGGGCTACAACCTGGCCCGGGAGTTTCGCAAGCTCGACGCTGACACGCCGCTGTTGCTGATCACTGCCGACGACGGTCGCTCTTATTCCAAGCCCATGCTTTCCACCGGCTTTGCCAAGCACAAGGACGCCGACGGCCTGTGCATGGCCGAGCCGGGAGCCATGGCCGAGCAGCTCAAGGCCGAGATTCGTACCCATACCCGCATCAGCGGCATCGATCCTGGCCACAAGCGCCTGTGGATCGGCGAGGAAGCGGTGCCCTACCGCGACCTGGTGCTGGCCCTGGGCGCGCAGACGGTACAGGTGCCGGTCGAGGGCGACGGCGCCGAGTTGGTTTTTCCGATCAACGACCTGGAAGACTACGCGCGCTTTCGTGCCGCCGCCGTCGGCAAGCGGCGCGTGCTGCTGCTCGGTGCCGGGTTGATCGGCTGCGAGTTTGCCAACGACCTCACGCTGGGTGGCTACCAGTGCGACGTGGTGGCGCCCTGTGAGCAGGTGATGCCGACCCTACTGCACCCCGCCGCCGCCAAGGCGGTGCAGGCAGGCCTGGAAGCCTTGGGTGTGCGTTTCCACCTGGGGCCGGTGCTGACTCGTCTGCAACGCTCGGGCGATGGCCTGGAGGCTCACTTGTCCGATGGCCGAACGATTGCCTGCGACCTGGTGGTCTCGGCCGTCGGCCTGCGACCGCGTACAGACCTTGCCGCCGCCGCCGGGCTGCAGGTCAATCGTGGCGTGGTGGTGGATCGCCAGCTGCGCACCTCCCACGCCAACATCTTCGCCCTGGGCGACTGCGCCGAAGTGGAGGGCATCAACCTGCTCTACGTCATGCCGCTGATGGCCTGCGCCCGCGCGCTGGCGCAGACGCTGGTCGGCAACACCACGGCTGTGAGCTACGGTCCGATGCCTGTCACGGTAAAGACACCCGCGTGTCCGCTGGTGGTTTCGCCACCCCCGATGGGCCGGGAGGGCACCTGGCAGGTCGAAGGGCAGGGCAGCGACCTGAAAGTGCTGTGCTACGGCGCTGATGGCCAATTGCTGGGTTATGCCCTAACGGGCTCGGCGGTGATGGAAAAGCTGGCGCTGAATCGGCAGCTTCCGCCGCTTATGGCCTGAATGCCGTTCGAACTGTCGCATTTGGCCTGTCCTTGGCGCGACAATGGCCGCCCAGACACTGGCGCGGCCTCGGTGAGCGTGCCATTCTCACTTCCGTCTGCCGCAGATTAGAGCCTGCGGCGCCTTGGGCGCTGCTTTCGCAGGTAGCACGGCATAACAACAAAAATCCCGTCAAAGAGGCTTCACTATGCGTAAACCAGAACTCGCCGCCGTCATCGCCGAAAAGGCCGATCTGACCAAGGAAAAGGCCAATCAGGTGCTGAACGCGATTCTCGACAGCATCACTGGCGCGCTCGACAAGGATACCGTCACCCTGGTCGGGTTCGGCACCTTCGAGAAGCGTCACCGCGGCGCGCGCACCGGCAAGAACCCACAGACCGGTCAACCGGTGAAGATCAAGGCCAGCAACACTGTTGCCTTCAAACCTGGCAAGAACCTGCGTGACAGCGTCAACGCTCCCGCCAAGCCAGCCAAGAAAGGCAAGTGATCGATTCCTGACACCCCAGTGTCATCCGAACGGGCGCCCCAGGGCGCCCGTTGTGCGTTCTGGCGTATGGAAACGATGTGGCGAGCTGGCGTAAAAAGTTTAAGAAAGGGATAAACTGCGAGCTTCAGTCATATTTCAATCGAGGCGCGTTGATGAAGTTTCGCTTTCTTCTCTGGGCCATGGGTCTGCTGATGGCCAGGGCCAGCCGCAACAACCCGGCTTTCCAGCAGCAACTGCGCGACAAGGACCTGGTGTTCCAGATGCAGACCTTGGACGGCAAGGTGGCCCGGCATTTCACGGTGAGTGGTGAGCGCATCAGCAGCAAGGGTGGCCTGCACCCACAGCCGGCCTTTGCCATTGCCTTCAAGGATGCCGCGTTCGGCTTTGCCACCCTGCAGGCTGGCAACAAGCAGTTGGCGTTCATGCAGGGGATTCAGGACAAGAACATCCAGATCAAGGGCAACCCGGCACTGGTGATCTGGTTCCAGGGGCTGATGAAGTACCTCAAACCTCGCAAGAAGAAGGGCTGATTCGGCCTGTGCAGGAACGGGAAACCCCGCTCCTGCCAGTCAGTGCGGCGCCTGGAACTGCGATGCCAACTCGCGCAGCAACGCTTCGGCTTCCAGTACCTTGCTGACCACGTCCTCCGCCTTGTCGCGCGTCAGCCCCAGGCGTTCGAGCAGCGCATCCGGAATCTCTTCCTGCGGCCCTGAACCGATGCCCCGCGAACGCAGCAGCGACGTGGCCAGGCACACGAGGTTCGGGTAGGCCGAATACTCGCCTTCATAGCTTGGGTCATGCTGGAAGCGCAGCGCTGCAGACAGCTCGTCCGGCATGTCCCACAGTTTCATCAGCCAGGCGCCGATCTGCTCGCGGCTGATGCCCAGCAGGTGCTGCTCGACATAGCTGTGGTACAGGTGCGGGTTGACCTCAAGATGACGACAGATCAGCGAGAAATGCGGCGGGAACACGTGGGCCAGCAGCAGATAGCCGAAGTTGTGCAGCAGCCCCGCCAGGTAGGTGAGGCCGGCTTCGGGGCGTTCAGCGCGCGGCATGGCGCGGGTCAGGCCTTCGATCACTGCGGCCGTGTAGATCGACTGCTGCCAGTAAGGCGTGGCTTGTTGCGGGTGATCTTTCGGCAGGCTCAGGGTCTTGCCCAGGGCCAGGCCCAGCGCCAGGTTGATCACCAGGTCGAAGCCCAGCACGCGAACGATGGCATCTTCCACCGAGCGGATCTTGCCGGGTGACGCGTAGTAGGGCGATGCAGCCCAACTGACTACCTGGGCGGCCAGTGCCGGGTCCGTTTCGACCACGCCGGTGATGTCGTCGACGCTGGCGTTGGGGTCGACGCGCAGCTTGATGATCTTCTGCGCGGTATCGGCCAGCGGTGGGATCTCGATGGTCTGCTCCAGGCGCTGCTGGATGCGTCGGGCAGTGAAGGCCTGGACCGCGTTGGAGATTTCCTTGGTGTCGTCGTGGGGGCGGTCGAGGTTGCGCTGGATACTTTCGACTTCAAGGCCAAAGCTGCCTGCAGTGGCCTTGCTCAGCATGCGCTTGAAATTGTCGCGGGCGATCTCGAGCAGCAGGCCCACCTCGCCGGACTGGATCAGCAGCGAGTCGGCGTCCAGCAGCCGCTCATCGTACAGGCACGGCGAACTGGTCAGGGCCGGGATCGCCGGCAACGCCTTGAGCTGGTGCTTGTCGAGCATCTTCTTCAGACGCTCCAGCGGCACGGCCTTGAGTGTGCGACCGGTCAGCTCTTCCAGGCGCTTCAGGTCCAGCAGGTGGCTCTGGGGGAACAGCACCATGAGCGCGCCGACTTCGTCGTCCAGCAGAACGGCCTGGACGCGCGATTTCGCGGGCAGCCGCGGGTGTTCGGACACCTCGCGATAGACTACGCCGAGCTTGTCCAGCAGCAGTCGGATGACCGACGGAGCGTGCGGGGTTGCGGTGTCCAAGGCCACTTCAGTCATGGTCTGTTTCCAAAGGTGTCTTTTTAAACGCGAAGTATAACCATCCTGAGCCCCGAACTGGGGCACGAATGGGACCGGCGTCACACTTGGCCGTATTGTTGGCCGTGACGCAGCCACCGATCCAGCAGCGGGCTGACATGATCGGGCCAGCGTGCCAGCAATGCCTGTGCGGCGTCGCGTACCGCGGGCAGCAGGTCGGCGTCACGCATCAGGTCGGCGACCTTGAATTGCAGCAGGCCGGTCTGGCGGGTGCCGAGCATTTCGCCGGGGCCGCGCAGCTCGAGATCCTTCTCGGCGATGATGAAGCCATCGTTGGTCTCGCGCATGATCCCTAAGCGTTCGCGGCCGATCTGCGACAGTGGCGGGTGATAGAGCAGCACGCAATGGCTGACTGCGCTGCCCCGACCGACCCGGCCACGCAACTGGTGAAGCTGGGCCAGGCCCAGGCGCTCAGGGTTTTCGATGATCATCAGGCTGGCGTTGGGCACGTCCACCCCCACTTCGATCACCGTGGTGGCCACCAGCAGTTGCAGATGGCCGGCCTTGAATTCGGCCATCACTGCGGCTTTTTCCGCAGGTTTCATGCGCCCGTGGATCAGGCCCACACGCAGCTCGCCGAGCGCGCTGCCAAGCTCTTCGAACGTACTCTCGGCGGCCTGGCAGGTCAGTTCTTCGGATTCTTCGATCAGTGTGCACACCCAGTAGGCCTGGCGCCCTTCGGCGCAGGCAGCGCGGACCCGCTCGACCACCTCGAAGCGGCGGCTGTCGGCCACCAGCACGGTATTGACCGGCGTTCGACCAGGCGGCAGCTCATCAAGAATGGAGGTGTCGAGGTCGGCGTAGGCGCTCATGGCGAGCGTACGCGGGATGGGGGTGGCGGTCATGATCAACTGGTGCGGACACAGCGTCCCGTTCACGCCCTTCTTGCGCAGGGCCAGCCGTTGCTGCACGCCGAAACGGTGCTGCTCGTCGATGATCGCCAGGGCCAGGTGGCGAAACTTCACTTCTTCCTGGAACAGTGCATGGGTGCCGACCACCATGGGGGCGCCGCCGGCGATCTGCTCCAGCGCACTGGCGCGGGCCTTGCCCTTGAGCTTGCCGGCCAGCCAGGCGACTTCTATGCCCAAGGGTTCGAGCCAGCGCTTGAAGGTGATGTAGTGCTGTTCGGCGAGGATCTCGGTAGGCGCCATCAGCGCGACCTGGTAACCGGCCTCCAACGCCTGCAGCGCTGCCAGCGCAGCAACCACGGTCTTGCCGGCACCCACGTCACCTTGCACCAGGCGCATCATCGGTTCTGGCTGGCTGAGGTCGTAGGCGATCTCGTTGCCGACCCGCTGCTGGGCACCGGTGGGGCTGAATCCGAGGTTGGCCAGGTATTGTCCGGGCAGGCGGCTGGCCTTGGGCAGCACCGGGGCTCGCAGGGCGCGCAGGCTCTCACGCAGGCGCTGCTGGGAGAGCTGGTGCGTGAGCAGTTCCTCGAACGCGAGGCGGTGCTGGGCCCAGTGCTGGCCTTCGGCAAGCTCGTCGAGGTCGGCGTCGGCGGGTGGGTTGTGCAGATAGCGAATGGCGTCGTCCAGTGGCGCCAGGTGATAGTCGCGGGCCAGCTCATCCGGCAGCCAGTCGGGCAGGCTACGCGGGCCGAGCTTGCTCAGGCTGAGCTGGCAGAGCAGGCGCAGACGCTGCTGGGTGAGGCCTTCGGTGGTCGGGTAGATCGGGGTGAGCGTCTGCTCGACCGGCGGTGGCGGCTCGTCGCCGTTGAGCGCGCGGTATTCCGGATGATAGATCTCAAGGCCAGAGGCGCCGGGGCGTGCTTCACCGTAGCAGCGCAGGTGGGTGCCACGCTTGAGGCCTTCCTTCTGCGCGTTGCTGAAGTGATAGAAGCGCAGGCTCAGCACGCCCGTGCCGTCGCCCAGGCGCACTACCAAGCTGCGGCGCTTGCCCATGGTCACGTCGGCACCGCTGACCACGCCTTCGATCACGGCATCCTGACCCGGACGCAGGGCGCCGATCGGTACGACGCGGGTGCGATCCTGATAGCGCAGTGGCAGGTGGAACAGCAAGTCCTGCAGGCTTTCCAGGCCGACCTTGGCGAGCTTTTCCGCCATGGCCTCGCCGACGCCCTTGAGCTCTGTGACCGGGACCTTCGACAACTCCGTCATGGCATCAGGCCGGCTGTGGCGCAGGCGCCTTGGCGACCGAACAGAGGCGGATCGAGTCGGCGAGGATCTCGATGGCCTTTGGCCGTGGGAAGCTGGCGCGCCAGGCGATGGCCACGGTTCGGAACGGTGCAGGCGCTGTCAGTGGACGCACTTCGATGACGCCCGGGGCGTAGTGATGGCTGTGCACCGCCGACAACGGCAGGATCGAAACACCCAGGCCCGAGGCGACCATATGCCGGATGGTCTCCAGCGAGCTGGATTCGACCGTGGTGTGCTTCGAAGCATCGTTACCCTTGTTCAACGTCGGGCAGGCTTCGAGCACCTGGTCGCGGAAGCAGTGACCCTCGCCAAGCAGCAGCAGGCTCTTGTCGTTGAGCAAGGCGGTGTCGATGGTCTTCTTGGCGGTCCAGGGGTGGTCGGCCGGCATCAGCGCACAGAACGGCTCATCGTACAGCGGCAGCGTCAGCACGTCGGCCTCGTTGAACGGCAGCGCGATGATCACCGCGTCCAGTTCGCCGTTGCGCAGTTTCTCGCGCAGCACGTGGGTGAAGTTCTCTTCGATGTACAGCGGCATCTGCGGGGCGACCCGGTGCAGCTGTGGAATCAGGTGCGGGAACAGGTAGGGGCCGACGGTATAGATGGCGCCGACCTTCAGCGGTGCGGTGAGCTGGTTCTTGCCGGCCTGGGCCAGTTCGCGAATGCCCTGGGCCTGCTCGAGCACCTTCTGCGCCTGGGCGACGATGCTTTCGCCGACCGGTGTCAGGCGCACGGCGCTCTTGCTGCGTTCGAAGATCAGCACGCCCAGCTCGTCCTCAAGCTTCTTCACCCCGACCGACAGGGTCGGCTGGCTGACGTGGCAACGCTCGGCGGCGTGGCCGAAGTGCTGCTCCTGAGCGAGTGTGACGATGTAGCGGAGTTCAGTGAGGGTCATAACGTGCGTCCATGAAGTTGCGGCCCCAGCATAGCGGGTGCAATCGATAGACGCACGTTATCAGACTTGCGGTTTTGTGACAGATGCAATGTATCAGCGCTTGTCCAGCGAGTAGACGAAGGGCGCCACTACCTCGATCGTGCCATTGTTCAACAACTCCGCAGGCGGCTTGGGTACCGTGCCGGCGCGGCGGATCATGTCCATCGTCGCGCGGTCCAGTGCAGCACTGCCTGAGCCTCCGGCCAATGAATACGACAGCACCTTGCCTTCGGCATCGACCACGAAGCGCAGTCGGTTGATCCCTTGCAGGCCACGGCGACGCGCGTCTTCCGGGTACCTCTTGTACTTCGCCAGGTGACGCAGCAGGTCGCTTTGCCACGTCGGCAGGGCGTTGCTGTTGGAGGCGATACTCGGCTGCGGCGCTGCCGATTTCTGCGGCGGCGCGTTGCTGGGCGCGGTATCGGCCACTTGTTCCTTGGCCGGTGGTTCGTCCTTCGGCGGCTCAGGCTTTTTCTCGGGCTTGGGCGGCTGGGGCTTGGCCTTCGGCTTGGGCGGCTTCGGGATCGCGATTTTCGGTTTCGGAGCCTCCACCAGCTTGGGCAGCGGTGGCTCTTCGACCGGCGCAGGCGGCTGTGGAGCCGCTTTCGGTGGTGGCGGTGGCGCGGGCTCTGGGATCGGCGCCAGCTCGACCATCATCGCTGCCGGCGGCAGCTCGATAGCCTGGGGCACCGACCAGTTGAGCGTCAGCACTACGGCGATCACGTGCACACCGAGCACGGCTGCGAGGCTGCCACCGTAGCGCACCAGGTTGGAGCGCTTGTTCGTCATTTCTTGGCTGCCGTCTCGAGTCCGACCAGACCGACCTTGAGGTAGCCGGCCGCGCGCATGGTGTTCATCACTTCCATCAGGTCGCCGTAGTCAACACCCTTGTCGGCCTGGAAGAAGATGGTGGTTTCCTTGTCGCCCTTGGTCTTGGCGTCGAGCATCGCGCCAAGCTGTTCGGGCAGGGGCACCGCGTCATCGCCGACGTACAGCTTCTTGTCGGCCTTGACGCTGACGAACACCGGTTTCTCGGGCCTCGGTGCGGGTTTTGCGGTCGAGGCCGGCAGGTCGACCTTGATGTCGACCGTCGCCAGTGGTGCGGCAACCATGAAGATGATCAGCAGTACCAGCATCACGTCGATGAACGGCGTGACGTTGATTTCGTGGTTCTCGGCGAGGTCGTCGCCACCTTCGTTGAGATGCAGGCCCATGGCTTACCCCACTTTCACCATGTGCGGGGCGGCGCGCTCGCCAGCCTGATGGTCCAGGTCACGGCTGACCAGCAGCAGGACCTGCGCCGAGGCGTCGGAGACCTGCGCCTTGTAGCCGGCGATGGAACGGGCGAAGACGTTGTAGATGACCACGGCCGGGATCGCGGCGACCAGGCCCAGGGCGGTGGCCAGCAGGGCTTCGGCGATGCCTGGGGCAACGACGGCGAGGTTGGTGGTCTGGGTCTTGGCGATGCCGATGAAGCTGTTCATGATGCCCCACACGGTGCCGAACAGGCCGACGAATGGCGCGGTGGAGCCGATGGTGGCGAGCACGCCGGTGCCGCTGCTCATGTTGCGACCGCTGGCGGCGACCAGACGCTCCAGGCGGAAGCTGACACGTTCCTTGATGCCTTCCTTCTCGCGGGCGTTGGCCGACAGGCGCATTTCCTCGAGGGCGTCGTGGACCAGGGTGTGGGCCAGGGTGCCTTCCTTGTGGGCGACGCTGCTGGCTTCTTTCAGGCTGGCGGACTTCTTCAGCAGGGCGATTTCACTGCGCAGGCGACGCTTGGCGCCCATCAGCTCGAAGCCCTTGGCGATCCAGATGGTCCAGGTGATGATGGAGGCGATGACCAGGCCGATCATCACCGCCTTCACGACGATATCGGCGTTCTTGTACATGCCCCATGGGGACAGGTCGTGGGCCATGCCCAGCGAGGTGTCCTCGACCAGCGCTTCGCCGTTCTCGTCTGCTGGCGCCTGGGCCTCGGCGGGCTCAGCGCCGTTGGCAGGTGCCTGGCCGGTGGCGGCCGGATCAGCCGGAGCGACTGCCGCAGGAGGGGTGGCGCCGTTGGCGGCAGGCTCTTCAGCCATGGCGGCCGGGGCCAGCACCAGGCTGAACAGCAGCGCGGCGATGGCGCGCCAGGCGCGCGACGTGGTTGGCGAAGCGGAAGGTTGAGTACGAGTCATGCTGGCCGGACCTGATGAAGAAAAATAAGGTGGTGTTCTCCATGGCCTCGAGGCGGGCCGAGAACTGATCAGGGCGCCATTATTGCAAGTAATTCTTGTTAACAAAAGTAATAGAGTAACTTTTTTTACGCCTTGGATAGCCGCTGATCGTCTAATACGGCTAGCCTGGGCCTTTCGTTATGGAGTGAAGTGATGTCGGATCTGTCCGCGATGATCGTAGGTTGTGGTGATGTAGGCAGCCGCCTGGCCCGGCAACTGCTTGCTCGCGGCTGGCAGGTGCATGGGCTGCGCCGCACGGTGGGACAACTGCCTGCAGGCGTTCTGCCGGTGGCGGCCGATCTGTCCGACGCCAGTGTTCCTGCCGCCTGGCCCGAGCGTTCGCCGGACTACCTGGTGTATTGCGTGGCGGCCAGCCAGCACGATGAGGCCGGTTATCGGGCCGCCTATGTCGAGGGTTTGCGCAACGTACTGGCCTGGCTGGCGCACAAAGGGCAACGCCCGCGCCGCTTGCTGTTCGTGTCCAGCAGCAGTGTCTATGCGCAGCAGGACGGCGAGTGGGTCGAGGAAGGTGCGGCCACCGAGCCCGAGGGGTATTCGGGGCGGATCATGCTGGAGGCCGAACGCCTGGCGCTCGAGAGCGGGATTCCCGCCAGCGTGGTGCGCCTGACGGGTATCTATGGTCCCGGCCGCGAATGGCTGCTGAGCCAGGTGCGCCAGGGATACCGGGTGGTCGAGGAGCCACCGCTGTACGGCAATCGCATTCATGCCGAGGACGCGGCCGGGTTGCTGGCGTTCCTGCTGCAGGCTGACGCGGAAGGCGCGGAGCTGCAGGACTGCTACATCGGTGTCGACGACGATCCAGCCCCGCTGGCCGAGGTGGTGGCCTGGCTGCGTCAGTACATGGGCGTTACCGAGTGGTCGGACGAGCAGCGCGTGCGCCGCACCGGCAGCAAGCGCTGCAGCAATGCGCGGGCACGGGCGCTGGGCTGGGTGCCGCAGTATGCGAGCTACAAGGAAGGGTACGCCGCGATCCTGAAAGGCTGAAGCCAAGCCTCCACACCACCGGTGTCGAGGCTGGCCGGGTATCCCTGTGGAAGCGGCGGTTCGGCGCCCCGACTTGCCCGCGAATCGGATACCGCGCTGCATGGCACCGGCTTCGCCGGTGATCGCGGGACAAGCCCGCTCCCACAGGGATTGGGCTGGCTGTCAGATTCTGGACGAGACAATTGCTCCTGCAAGTAGCGGATCAGTCGCGTTCAAGCACCCACTGCCGCGCGCCAGCCGCGAGCTCCGGCATTTCGTCGGGCTGCGCCCGGTTGACCGCGCGGAAGATCTCCAGCTTGTCGTCATCACGCTTGAACACCCAGGGGGCGCCGCGTTGGTCGCGCTCCAGCCAGAGGCTGTCGTTGTCGCCGCCCATGGACGCGCAATCTCCGGCAAGGCACAGGGCGTAACGGTCCAGATCGGGCAGGCCGGTCACGCCGCCGTCGTCGGCGAAGCGGACCTTGGCGCCCTGGCCCGGGCCTTCGACGATTTTCCATTCACCGCCCAGGTATGCCTTGTACAGCGCCTTCTCGAAGCTGCCGCCCAGTGGGGCGTCGGCCGGTGTCGGGAGCTTGCTGCGCACGAAGGTCTGTTTGGCGCCGGAGGTATCGGTCGTTTGCAATTCGTCGCCGTCGAGGCTCAATTGCTCGCTCTGGCCGCCTTCGAAATTGGCTTGCCATTGTTTGTCCGCCGCGACGAGGCTGCCCTCGGCGACTTCGAAGCCATTGCTGTAGCGAGCTTGCTGGCTGGCGACGTCGATCTTCCATTCGAACACCGGGCCATGGCTGGACAGCGCCTTGCGCAAGCTGTCGCCCTTGACGGCGGCGTCGATGGCATCCTGGTTGATCCAGGTGCCGTTGAAATCTTCAGGTTTGTGGCTGGCGCAGCCGCCCAGAAGCAGGGCTGCCAGCGCGAGAGGCAGGGCATGACGCATGGTGGGAACCTTCAGGAAGGGAAGGCGGCAGGCCGGGCGCCTGCCGCCTGGGGCATCACTCGATGACGAGGATGGCGTCCATCTCGACTTGCGAGCCCTTGGGCAGGGCAGCCACGCCGATCGCGGCGCGGGCCGGGTAGGGCTGCTCGAAGTAGCGGCCCATGACCTCATTGACCTTGGCGAAGTGGCTCAGGTCGGTGAGGAAGATGTTCAGTTTGACGATATCCTTGAACGAACCGCCAGCGGCCTCGGCAACAGCCTTGAGGTTTTCGAAGACTTGCACGGTCTGTGCCTCGAAGCCTTCAACCAGCTCCATGGTCTTGGGGTCCAACGGAATCTGGCCCGACATGTAGACGGTGTTGCCGGCCTTGATCGCCTGGGAGTAGGTGCCGATGGCGGCAGGGGCCTTGTCGCTGTTGATGACAGTCTTGGTCATGTTGACTCCTTGCGGTTGACGGACTACGCACGCGTTCGGGTGATGCGGACCACGCCGGTCAGGGTGCGCAGCTTCTTGATCACGCGAGCCAGGTGCACGCGGTCGCGCACGCTGACCACCAGTTGGACCACGCTGACGCGACCGTCGCGCTCATCCATGCTGATCTTCTCGATGTTGCCGTCGGCGGCGTTGACGCTGCTGGCCAGCAGGGCGATCAGGCCGCGCTGGTGCTCCAGCTCGACGCGCAGTTCGACGTTGAACTCGCCGGTGACGTCCTTGGCCCAGGAGAGCTGCAGGCACTTCTCCGGGTTGTGCCGGATTTCACTGATGTTGCGGCAGTCTTCCAGGTGGACGACCATGCCCTTGCCCGCCGACAGGTGGCCGACGATGGGGTCCCCCGGGATCGGCGTGCAGCACTTGGCGTAGCTGAGCACCAGGCCTTCTGTGCCGCGGATCGCCAGCGGGCCCTCGGGCGATGGCAGTTGCTCGCCTTCGGCCGACAGCAGGCGGCGTGCGACCACGTAGGCCATGCGGTTACCCAGGCCGATGTCTTCGAGCAGGTCTTCGACGAGCTCCAGACGGTATTCGGTGAGGATGGCCTGGACGCGCTCGTCGGCGATCTTGTCCAGGCTGCTGTCGAAGCCGGTCAGCACTTTGTTCAGCAGGCGTTCGCCGAGGCTGATGGATTCGGAGCGGCGCTGCTGCTTGAGCGCATGGCGAATGTGCGTGCGCGCCTTGCCGGTCACCACGAAGTTGAGCCAGGCCGGGTTCGGGCGTGCGCCCGGGGCGCTGACGATCTCGACCGTCGAGCCACTTTGCAGCGGCTCGGAGAGCGGTGCCAGGCGACGGTTGATGCGGCAGGCGATGCAGCTGTTGCCGACGTCGGTGTGCACCGCGTAGGCGAAGTCGACGGCCGTGGAGCCTTTGGGCAGCTCCATGATCCGGCCTTTGGGGGTGAAGACGTAGACCTCGTCCGGGAACAGGTCGATCTTCACGCTCTCGATGAACTCCAGCGAGTTGCCGGCCCGCTGCTGCAGCTCGAGGATGCCCTTGACCCATTGGCGGGCGCGGGCGTGGCTGCCCTTGGGCTGCTCTTCCTCGTTCGACTTGTACAGCCAGTGCGCCGCGATGCCGTTATTGGCCATCTCTTCCATTTCGCGGGTGCGGATCTGGATTTCGATGGGCACGCCGTGCATGCCGAACAGCGTGGTGTGCAACGACTGGTAGCCGTTGGCCTTGGGAATCGCGATGTAGTCCTTGAAGCGCCCCGGCAGTGGCTTGTACAGGTTGTGCACGGCACCCAGCACGCGGTAGCAGGTGTCGACCTTGTCTACGATGATGCGGAAGGCGTACACGTCCATGATTTCGTTGAAGGCGCGGCGCTTGCCGCGCATCTTCTTGTAGATGCCATAGAGGTGTTTCTGTCGGCCGCTGACCTCGCCCTCGATGCCATCCGCGGCCAGGCAGTTGGCCAGCGAGGTCTCGATCTTGGCGACGATTTCCTTGCGGTTGCCGCGCGCGCTCTTCACCGCTCGGTGAATGAGCGAGGAGCGCATGGGGTGCATGGCCTTGAAGCCCAGGTCCTCGAACTCCACGCGCACGGTGTGCATGCCCAGGCGGTTGGCGATGGGGGCGTAGATCTCGAGGGTTTCCTTGGCGATGCGCCGGCGCTTTTCGCCGGACAGCACTTCCAGGGTGCGCATGTTGTGCAGGCGGTCGGCCAGCTTGACCAGGATCACGCGGATATCGCGGGCCATGGCCATGGCCATCTTCTGGAAGTTCTCGGCTTGCGCCTCGGCCTTGGTCTCGAAGTTCATCTGGGTCAGCTTGCTGACCCCGTCGACCAGCTCGGCGACGGTTTCGCCGAACTGCTGGCTGAGAGCTTCCTTGGCGATGCCGGTGTCTTCGATCACGTCGTGCAGCATGGCGGCCATCAGGCTCTGATGGTCCATGTGCATATCGGCGAGAATGCTGGCGACCGCCAGCGGATGGGTCACGTAGGGCTCGCCACTGCGGCGGCGCTGGCCATCGTGTGCCTGCTCGGCATAGAAATAGGCCCGGCGCACCAGATTGACCTGGTCGGGGCCCAGATAGGTCGACAGCCGCTCGGCGAGGGCTTCTATACCCGGCATGGTTTCACCTCTTGCAGAGGAAGAGGATCGTGTGCCGCGCGACGTCGACCGGGCATGAATCAGACGGCCTCGTTGTTCTCGTCCTCGAACGCAGCGAACACCGGATCCTCGGTGACGATCTCTTCGGCGGCGATGAATTCATTGGTCACGATGCCTTCGGCGATTTCGCGCAGGGCGACGACGGTTGGCTTGTCGTTTTCCCACGCCACGCGTGGCTCTTTGCCGCCGGTGGCCAGTTGGCGGGCGCGCTTGGTCGAGAGCATGACCAGCTCGAAGCGGTTATCCACGTGTTCCAGGCAGTCTTCAACAGTTACGCGGGCCATGGTCTTCCTCAGTAGCAGATGCGATTAGCGTGCAGCCCAGAATGGGCAGGCGGACTCGATAGTTTAAAAAATCACCAGCCAATAGGGAAGGCCTGTTTTGTCTGGTGATCCGTGTCAGCTGCTCGTGGGAGCGGGCTTGCCCGCGAAAGGGCCGTAACAGACGGCCTCTCACTTGAATCTGACGATAACGCTTCCCGCCCCGCGAACACAACAGCTTCACAACATCGCGTCACGCAATCGCGGGGTCAGCTCCTCGAACAGCGTCTGCACCGAGCGCAGCGCGCGGCAATCGGGGCGGGTCAGCAGCCACAACTGGGTGTCGCAGCCTGGCAGCGCGCCGCTCAAGGCCTCGACGCCGGGCAGGGTATCGACCATGTAGTCGGCCAGTGCCGCCACCCCCATGCCGGTGCTGACCAACTGAGCAATGGTCGACATGCCACTGCACTGGTAACGCGGGATCAGGTCGGGGTGCTGCTGGTTGCGCCAGACCACCGTGGGGTGGTCCTGCATGGCGTCGTCCGGGGCGATCCACGGCACGCTGTTTGGCGACTCGGCCAGGCGCTCGCGAAACTCCGGGCGTCCGCAGATTACATAGGACGTTGAGCCCAGGCAGCGTCCCACCAGATGCTCCGGCGGTGTGTTGGTCAGGCGCAGGGCGATGTCGGCGTCGCGGCGGCTGAGGTTGGCGAAGGTGTTGGAGGTGCCCATCTCCAGCGACAGCGCGGGGTAGTTGGGCATGAACTCGGCCAGCGCGGGGAGCAACAGGCTGTGCAGCACGGCTTCGGTGCAGGTCAGGCGCACCGTGCCGCTGACCACCTGCTCGCCGCTGGTCAGGGCGATGCGCGCGGCGTCCAGCGCCTGCTCGGCACGCTCTGCCTGTTCGGCGAGGGCCTGCGCGGTGTCGGTCGGCAGGTAGCCCTTGCGGCTCTTGACGAACAGCGCAGTGCCCAGCGCCGACTCCAGCCGCCGGATCGAGCGGAATACCGTTGAAACATCGACCTTAAGGAGCTCGGCGGCCTTGGCCAGTGAGCGACCACGTTCCAGCGCCAGGACCAGGGCGAGGTCCGCGTGATTGATCTGATATTGCATTTGTGCACGCTCTGCTTGCCGATTTGCCAATGTCTGTTGCACTGGAGCCCACTTTATAGTGGAACGGCCCCCGGGAATCAATGCGCCCGGCGAGCGACAGAATTCCCCCACGATGGGGCAGTGAAAAGAACAACAGCAGCAACCATCGTCGCCCTCGAGGCGCCAGCCGTATCCCCACATCGCCGCTCCGAATCAAAGGATGTACAGCCATGACGTCGGTCTCCCCGTGCGCCCGTTCTTCCCGCGAGATGAATGAATTCCTGGAAGCCCACCCGGACACGCAGTACGTCGACCTGTTGATCTCCGACATGAACGGCGTGGTGCGCGGCAAGCGCATCGAGCGGGCCAGCCTGCACAAGGTGTACGAGAAGGGCATCAACCTGCCGGCCTCGCTGTTCGCCCTGGATATCAACGGCTCGACCGTCGAAAGCACGGGCCTTGGCCTGGACATCGGCGACGCCGACCGTATCTGCTATCCGATCCCCGGCTCGCTCTCCAATGAGCCCTGGCAAAAGCGCCCGACGGCGCAGTTGCTGATGACCATGCACGAAATCGAAGGCGAGCCGTTCTTCGCCGACCCACGCGAAGTGCTGCGCCAGGTGGTGAGCAAGTTCGATGCGCTGGGCCTGGATATCTGCGCGGCGTTCGAGCTGGAGTTCTACCTGATCGACCAGGACAATCTGAACGGTCGACCGCAGCCGCCGCGTTCGCCGATCTCGGGCAAGCGCCCGCAGTCGACCCAGGTCTACCTGATCGATGACCTGGACGAGTACGCCGACTGCCTGCAGGACATGCTCGAAGCCGCCAAGGAGCAAGGCCTGCCGGCCGATGCGATCGTCAAGGAAAGTGCTCCGGCGCAGTTCGAGGTCAACCTGCACCACGTCGCCGACCCGCTCAAGGCCTGCGACTACGCGATCCTGCTCAAGCGCCTGATCAAGAACATCGCCTACGACCATGAGATGGACTCGACCTTCATGGCCAAGCCCTATCCGGGCCAGGCGGGTAACGGCCTGCATGTGCACATCTCGCTGCTGGACAAGAAAACCGGCAAGAACATCTTCGCCAACGATGACGCGCTGCAGAGCGAAACCCTGCGCCACGCCATTGGCGGTGTGCTGGAAACCATGCCGGCGTCGATGGCCTTCCTGTGCCCGAACATCAACTCTTACCGCCGCTTTGGTGCCCAGTTCTATGTGCCGAACGCACCGAGCTGGGGCCTGGACAACCGTACCGTGGCCCTGCGCGTGCCCACCGACAGCAGCGATAACCTGCGCATCGAGCACCGTGTCGCAGGGGCCGATGCCAACCCTTATCTGATGCTCGCCGCGATTCTCGCAGGCATCCACCACGGCCTGACCAACAAGGTCGAGCCCGGCGCGCCGATCGAGGGCAATTCGTACGAGCAGCTCGAGCAGAGCCTGCCGAACAACCTGCGTGACGCCTTGCGCGCGCTGGATGACAGCGAAGTCCTCAACCAATACATCAGCCCGGAATACATCGACATCTTCGTGGCCTGCAAGGAAAGCGAGCTGGCGGAGTTCGAAGTGTCGATCTCCGACCTCGAATACAACTGGTACCTGCACACGGTGTAAGCCCATGAGCGCAAACGCGGTTCCCTTGATCGGTGTCAGCGCCTGCCGCCAGCAGGTTGGGAAGAACTCGTCGCACACGGTGGGCGACAAGTATGTCGAGGCGGCAGGTTTTGCCGGGTTGCCGCTGATCCTGCCGGCGCGCGACACGGCCAGCGACCCGCAGGCGCTGCTGGCGCGCCTGAATGGCATTCTTTTTACCGGCTCGCCTTCAAATGTCGAGCCGCATCATTACAATGGCGCCCCCAGCGTGGACGGTACCCGGCACGACGTTGCGCGTGATCGCCTGACCCTGCCGTTGCTGCAGGCCGCCATAGCCGCCGGCGTGCCGGTGTTGTGCATCTGCCGTGGATTCCAGGAACTCAACGTGGCCTTGGGTGGCACTCTGCACCAGCGAGTGCAGGAACTGCCCGGCTACCTGGACCACCGCGAACCTGAGGACGCACCCCTGGAGGTGCAATACGGGGCTCGACACACGGTCGGCATTGCGCCGGGCGGATTGTTCGAGCGCCTGGGCCTGGCTGCGCAGTTCGAGGTCAACTCGCTGCATAGCCAGGGCATCGACCGTCTGGCCCCGAGCCTGCGTGTCGAGGCACGGGCCCCGGATGGCCTGATCGAAGCGGTGTCGATGACTGATGCGCCGGGCTTCGTGCTTGGCGTGCAATGGCACCCGGAGTGGCGTTTCGCCGAAAACCCGGTCTCCCTACGTCTGTTTCAGGCGTTTCGCGAGGCCTGCATTGCCCATGCTGCTCGGGAGGGTTCGCGCCAGAAGGCATTCTGACGTTACCCGAAGGTCTCGGATGACCCACCCCCTGCAGCAAGCTTTCAATGAGTGAAAGCGGGCCTTGTTCGCAAGGCCTGTGAAAACAATACCAATAGCAACGGCAAATAACTCATGAGCGAATACACAGAAGCCGGCCGCCCTCCCGATGTGGCGGCCGACGCGGGCAGCAACACCCAGCGTGCCAGCAAAGGCCTGGCCAAAGGTCGCCTGGGCCTGCTGGCCAGCGTGGTGCTGGGCATCTCCACCATTGCCCCGGTCTATACCCTGACCGGCGCCCTCGGCCCGACCGTACGCGAAGTCGGCGCCCATCTGCCGGCGGTCTTCATCGTCGGCTTCCTGCCGATGCTGCTGGTTGCCCTCGGCTACCGCGAGCTGAACGCCGCGGAGCCCGACAGCGGCACCTCTTTCACCTGGTCGGCACGTGCCTTCGGCCCGATGATCGGCTGGATCGGTGGCTGGGGGCTGGTCGTTGCCACCACCATCGTGCTGTCGAACCTGGCCGGTGTGGCGGTCGATTTCTTCTACCTGTTCATCGGACAGATCACGGGGCATCACGCGTATGCCGCGCTGGCGGACAACCTGCTGATCAACGTCACCACCTGTTGTGCGTTCATCGCCCTGGCGGTGTGGATCTGCTGTCGGGGCATGGGCACCACCATGACCGTGCAGTACGGCCTGGTCGCCCTGCAATTGCTGGTGCTGGTGGGCTTTGGTTTTGCGGCTTTCGGCGAGACCACTGCGCCGCCGCCGCTGGAGTTCGATTTCGCCTGGTTCAACCCCTTCGGTGTCGAATCGTTCTCGGCCTTCGCGGCCGGCCTGTCGCTGTCGATCTTCATCTTCTGGGGCTGGGACGTGTGCCTGACCGTCAGCGAAGAGTCCATCGGCAGCGACGAAGTGCCCGGCAAGGCGGCCACCTGGACGGTGCTGCTGATCCTGGGGCTGTACCTGTTCACCGCCATTGCCACCTTGCAATTCGCCGGTATCAGCGACAGCGGCCTGGGCCTGGGTAATCCGCGCATCCAGGAGAACGTCTTCGCCCATCTGGCCGGCCCGGTCATGGGGCCGCTGGCGATCCTGATGTCGATTGCGGTGTTGGCCAGCACCGCGGCATCGCTGCAGTCGACCTTCGTGTCTCCTGCGCGCACCCTGCTCGCCATGGGCTACTACGGTGCCGTGCCGCAGCGTTTCGCCAGCGTCTGCCCGCGTTCGCAGACGCCGCGCTACGCGACCATCTGTGCGGGCGTGGCGGCGGCCTTGTTCTACGTGACCATGCGTACCCTGAGCGAGAACGTACTGGCAGATACCATCACCGCGCTGGGGATGATGATCTGCTTCTACTATTCGCTGACCGCGTTCGCCTGTGTCTGGTACTTCCGCGACAGCCTGTTCGACAGCCTGCGCCACTTCTTCATGCGCGGCCTGTGCCCGCTGGTGGGTGGGGTGATCCTGTCGGTGATCTTCGTGCGTACCGCGATCGACAGCGCTTCGCCCGACTTTGGCAGCGGCTCGCATGTAGGCGGGCTGGGGCTGGTATTCGTGATCGCGGCGATCATCTCGGTGCTGGGCATCGTGCTGATGATGCTGTCGCGGCTGCGCGCCCCGGCGTACTTCCTCGGGGCAACCTTGCAGCAGCAGGCGAAACTTCATTTGCAGGAATAAGGCGTAGGTGGGGCTGCTGTGCAGCCTGATCGCGGGGCAAGCCCGCTCCGACAGGTGCGGTGCCGTACCTGTAGGAGCGGGCTTGCCCCGCGATTGTTTCAGCCGACCAACTGCTTCAACAGCGCACCATGGCGCTGCTGCTGCTTCTTGAGCAGCAACCGGTTCGAACGGAACACCGACTTCAGGTCTTCGAGCGCGTCTTCGAAGTCGTCGTTGACGATGACGTAGTCGAACTCGTTGTAATGCACCATCTCGCTGACCGCTTCCTTCATGCGCCCGGCAATGATCTCTTCACTGTCCTGGCCGCGTCCGTCCAGACGCTGACGCAGGGCTTCCTGGCTCGGTGGCAGGATGAAGATCGACAGGGCCTCGGGCATGAGCTTGCGCACCTGCTGCGCACCCTGCCAGTCGATTTCCAGGATCAGGTCGAAGCCTTGTTCGAGGGTTTCCTGCAGCGCGCTGCGCGAGGTGCCGTAGTAGTTGCCGAACACCTCTGCGTGCTCGAGGAAGTCGCCTTGGGCGATCAATGCCTTGAACTCCTCGTGAACCACGAAGTGGTAGTTCACCCCGTGAGCCTCGCCCGGGCGCATGGCGCGGGTGGTATGGGAGACAGACACGCGGATCTGCTGGTCTTGCGCGGTCAGGGCGGTGACCAGGCTGGTCTTGCCGGCACCGGAAGGGGCCGAAACGATGTAGAGGGTGCCGCTGCTGTGGTTCATGGTGGGGTGGCCTTACTCGATGTTCTGTACTTGTTCACGCATCTGTTCGATCAGCACCTTCAGGTTGACCGCCGCCTGGGTGCTGCGCGGGTCGAAGGCCTTGGAGCCGAGCGTGTTCGCCTCGCGGTTGAGTTCCTGCATCAGGAAGTCCAGGCGTCGTCCGGCGGCGCCGCCCGACTTGAGCACTCGGCGCACCTCGGTGACGTGGGTGCTGAGGCGGTCGAGTTCTTCGGCGACGTCGCTCTTTTGTGCCAGCAGTACCATTTCCTGCTCCAGACGCTGCGGGTCGAGTTCGGCCTGCAGGTCGTTGAAGCGGTCGACGATGCGCTGGCGCTGGGCTGCCAGCATCTGCGGCACCAGGGTGCGCAGTGTGGCGACCTCGCTGGTCATGGCGTCCAGGCGCTCGTTGATCAGTCGTGCCAGCTCCTGGCCTTCGCGCAGGCGACCGGCCTTGAGTTCGGCCAGCGCCTCGTCGAACAGGGCGATGGCTTCGGCGTTGAGGGCCTGCGGGTCGGCGGCATCGGCCACCAGCACGCCGGGCCAGGCCAGCACTTCCAGCGGGTTGAGCGGCGCCGGCTGCTTGATCAGCCCGGCCACGGTCTCGGCGGCGGCGACCAGTTGCGCGGCGCGTTCGCGATCGACCTGCAGCGGCTTGCCGGTGCTGTCGTCGGACAGGCGCAAGGTGCATTCGACCTTGCCGCGCGACAGCCCCTGGCGCAGACCTTCACGTACCGCGCCCTCGAGGTCACGCAGGGCTTCCGGCAGGCGCAGGTGCGGTTCGAGATAGCGATGGTTGACCGAGCGCAGCTCCCAGGCCAGGGTGCCCTGGCTGCCGGCGCGCTCGACGCGGGCAAAGGCGGTCATGCTGTGCACCATGGGGAGTACCTCGCGAATTCGGTTTGTACGGGGGAAGCCTTTCGGCTGCAAGGCGCAGGATTGTAGCGCAGTGCGGCGGTGACGCCCAATCGAACCATGCTACAGGGCGGGGCTGCTATCGGTGGGAAAAGTCGACGGGGTGCGAGGCTGCGACAATAGGCATGTCCTCCCAGGACGCGCGGCTCTATAATGGCCGCCAGATTCGATTTCCGGTACAGGTATCCCAGATGAAACGTCCAAGTGGTCGCGCTGCCGATCAGCTTCGCTCGATCCGCATCACCCGCAACTACACCAAGCACGCCGAGGGGTCGGTACTGGTCGAGTTCGGTGACACCAAGGTCATCTGCACGGTCAGCGTCGAGAACGGTGTTCCGCGCTTCCTCAAAGGCCAGGGCCAGGGTTGGTTGACCGCCGAGTACGGCATGCTGCCGCGCTCCACTGGCGAGCGTAACCAGCGTGAGGCCAGCCGTGGCAAGCAGGGCGGTCGCACCCTCGAGATCCAGCGCCTGATCGGCCGTTCGCTGCGTGCGGCACTGGACATGAGCAAGCTGGGCGACATCACGCTGTACGTCGACTGCGATGTGATCCAGGCGGACGGCGGCACTCGCACCGCTTCGATCACCGGCGCCATGGTCGCCCTGTGCGACGCCCTGGCGGTGATCAAGAAGCGTGGCGGTCTAAAGGGCGGCAATCCGCTCAAGCACATGATCGCCGCAGTGTCGGTGGGCATGTACCAGGGCGAGGCAGTGCTGGACCTCGACTACCTCGAAGACTCGGCTGCCGAAACCGACCTCAACGTGGTCATGACCAGCGCCGGTGGCTTCATCGAAGTGCAGGGCACTGCCGAAGGCGCGCCGTTCCAGCCTGAAGACTTCAACGCCATGCTGGCGCTGGCGCAGAAGGGCATGACCGAGATCTTCGACCTGCAGCAGGCTGCATTGGCCGACTGAAGCTGCGCCAAGGAGGCGATGGACCCATGAGTGAGACGAATCTGCCGATCGAAACGCCGAGCGCCGAAGTTCGGCAATGGGCGATGTTCTGCCACTTCAGCGCCTTGCTCGGGCTGGTGATGCCGCTCGGACATCTGCTCGGGCCACTGGTGATGTGGATCTGGAAGCGTGAGGTCGATCCGTTCGTCGATGCCCAGGGCAAGGAGGCGCTGAACTTCCAGATCAGCGTCACCATTGCCGGATTCATCTGCTTCCTGCTGATGTTCGTGGTGATCGGCATCGTGCTGTTCGCCATCCTGGCAGTGGCCGTGCTGATCCTGATCATCCTTGCAGGGGTTCGGGCCAATGAAGGCAAGCCGTACCGCTATCCGCTGATCTGGCGGCCGATCAAGTAGCCCCGCGCGCTCAAGGGAGCTGCAAACCGCCAGCTGCCTTGTGCAGGGCGCGCAGGTGTTCACCGATCTGTTTCACATTGGCCTCGATTGCCGCAATCTCCTTCGCCCGTGCAGGCTCCAGCAATGCCCGTACTTCCTTGTCCAGATCGGTACTCAGGCGCAGCAACTGCGCCTGCCGCTCGCTGCTGACCTTTTCAAGGTGCACGCGCTCCTGAGGTTGGGGCAAGCCGTAGCCATCCGCCTCGAGCAATTCGGCCGGGCGGCTGAGGAACCCACTGTTGGCAAGCATCTTCTGCAGCGTGGCGTTGGCCTTGTCGATGCTGCCGTCCTTGAGTGCGGCGGCGTTCAGGTAACGTTGTTTGACTTCATCCTGTGCCAGTAGCAACTGACGGCGCAGGCTGGCCTGCTCGAGCAGCAGCAAGGCAGCACTGGTGCGCAGATCGGCCTGGGCGAACCAGGGGCGGCGTTGCTCGGCATCCTGGGCCAACCAGTCCTCCACCGCTGTCTGCTTGATCGGCAACTGTTTCTTCAGCACCTCGAACATGGCCTGATAGCGATCGCGATAGGAGTCGAAGCGATACCCCAGGCGCAGCGCCTCACGCGGGTCGTCGAGCACACTGGTGTCGGCCAGCCCCCGCCCCTTGAGCACCTCCAGCAAACCATTGGGCATGATCGCGTCGAGGTCGCTGAAGCGTTGGTCGGCGGTGCCGCTGCGCATCAGCTTGAGGGTTTCCACCGCGCAGTTGTTGGACAGGAAGTAGTAATTGCCGTCGTAGCTCCAGTGCATTTCGGCAGCCTGGCGCACCAGGTCCTCGATCTGCTGGCGGTCGAGCTTGAGCGGCACGGAGGCCAGGCTGCGCAGTTCGGTCTTGGTGTACTCGTCGATCACCTGGCCCAACGGCAGGACGAACAGGCGCGACGGATAGGCGCCGGTCAGGCCGTCCCAGCTGGACAGTTGCACATCATTGACGAACGCGCGGTACGACAACACCAGGTGGCGGTCCAGATCCAGGCGGCAGTCTGGCCCGCGTGGGCGGCCCGGTGCGCAGATCACCAGGCGCAGCATGCTGTGTCCCCAGCGGCTGACCCAGTTCTGGTTGGCCTCGGCAAGCAGGTAGTCGACTTCGTAGACGCGCTCCGGGTCGATCTCGCCCAGTGGCTCTCGGGCGAAGTCACTGCCGGCGTTAAGGAACGGCAGACCCTTGGCGCAGGTGTCCTGCTGGGGTGCCCAGCCGAAATGATCGCGCAGGTACTGGTTCAAGGCGGGGCGTCGGCAGCCATAGCTCGGGTCGAGGAGGAAGTACTCCATGTTGACCGCGACAAACTCCTTGGGGCTGCTCAGCTCGTAGCTGTCCGGGGTGCGTACCAGTTGACCGTTGTGCTGTTCACGCTCGCCGCGACGGCCGACGTACTGCGGCCAGCCGGCAAGGTCGAGCAGGCGCGGATCGTCACTCAGGGTGAAGCGGCGTGCTGTCTGGCCACGGCATTGCTGGGGGAGGCCGATCTGGCCGAGGGTGCCCTGCTGGCGGTTGCAGCGGGCGATCAGCGAGCGCTCGGCACTGGGCCACAGTCGCGCGCGATCATAGATATGGGTCAGCTCGTGCAGCACGGTGGCAAGCAGTTCTTCCCGCACCGTGCCGTGGGGGCGATGGGTTTTTTCCTTGGCGGCACTGCCATCGGTGAGCCCTGGCAGCAGGCGACTGTTGAGGTCGAGGGTCGAGACTGGCGAAGCCTGGCCGTAGGCATCGGCGGGCATCTTGTCGGTCCAGCTGACCTGGATGCGTCGATCCAGACGCTGCTTGAAAGAGGGAGGCAGCTTCGACAGTGCCTCATCCAGCAGTTGCTGGGAGGCGTGCTGCTGTCGAGCGTCCAGACCGGCAGTCTGCAGCTCGAGCTGCAGATCGGCCAGGGCGGGCGTGCCGAGCAGCGTCAGGGCGCAGCCGAGCAGCCAGGCACGCACACGCTTCACAGCGACAGGATGGCTTCGGCCAGTACCTGGTCGCTGGCATTGCGCGCTTCAGGCACGCGGTCGCGCAGGGTGTCGAATGCGGCTTCGAGCTGGGCGCCGCGAATATCGCCATTGCTGGCGACGAAGCTGGCGGCGTCGTCGCGGGCTTCGCGCACGACTTTGGAGTCGCGGATCGAGGTGGTGGTGTCGGATGTGAAATCGATCGAGCGGCCAAAGGCGCGAACGATGATATTGCTGGTGGCCACCAGGGTTTGCGCCTGGGCCAGGTCGGCCAGCAGCAACATGCCGAGGGTAGCGGCGATCAGCGGTTTACGCATGGAGCATCTCCGAAAAATACAGGGAGTCAGGTGTGATCATTGGACGAGAATTGCTTCCGCCAGTTCAAGGTCGCCGACGGACTGACGCGAATAGATATGACGCAGTTCCGTCAGTGCAGCTTGCAGGCGTGCGCCGCGAATCCGACCGTCAGTGGCGACGAATACGGCCGCATCATCATGGGCCATGCCGATGATCTTGCGGTCGAACGGCGCAGTGGTCACCTGGCTGGTGACATAGCCGGTCATGACCGGAAACTGGGTCGTGACATCCATGGCATGGGCGCTTCCCACACTGGCAATGGCGAGCAGCAAGGGCACAAGGTAACGCATGGGCTTGGACAACGCTCTGTAGACAGGATGAATGCTGTCCCGCAGGCAGCGGGGGCGCCGTAGCCTGCGGGTACGATGGCTGGCGTCAGAGGGCCAGGATGGCCTGTGCCAGTTGCGCGTCGCTGGCTTGCAGCGCAGGCATCTGCTGGCGGATATGGATGAAGGCGCTTTCCAGCTTCGCGCCGCGAATATCCCCTTGGCTGCCGACGAAGCTGGCAGCATCGTCACGGGCGGCCTGGACGATCTTGTCGTCGCGGAACGAAGAGGAAATGTCGGAGGTGGCGTCGGTGGACGCGGCCACTGCGCCAACCACGGCATCGGTGGTGACGACGAAGCTGGTGGCGTGGGCGGTGCCCGCCAAGGTCAGCAGCATTGCAGCGCCAAACAAGTATTTACGGGACATGGTAGGGCTCCTGCGGGGGTAGTTCTGGTTATTCGGACGCTCGCACTGCTCGTCACGGCACTTGAAATGACAGGCAGCGCGTTTGACCAAGCTAACAGGCCGCTGTCGCAAGCGTACCACGCAGCTCTGTTTCCAGATGTGAAGGACGAGATCGGAACAAACTGTTATGGTTGTTTTCTGTTTTTTTAAAATTGTACTGCTTGTGAGTTGAGCAGCTCAACTGCGCGCCTTTGAAACAAAAAACCCGTCGCAGTTCCCTGCGACGGGTTTTGAGAAATCGCGGTGCCGGCCTTGGGCCGGCAAGCCGGAGCTTAGCGCCAGAAAGGCTTGCTCAGCTCTTGGTAGCGCTGGGACTCGCTGATACCGGCGTCGGCCAGCAGGCGGGCATCCAGGCGAGCCAGTTGACGGCGGCTGGCGATGCGACGCTGCCACAGCAGCAGGGTCGACAGGGCGCGCAGAGGAGCCGAGGCTTTGGATTCAACGTTGTTTTCGAAAACCAGACCGGAACTGAGGGTACGTTCCATGATGTGTCATCCTTCCGCTTGTGGCGGGATTAGGTAGTGATTTAACTGATGCCAATGATCCTCCCCTGTCGTCCATAACAGTAGATACAGTTCAACAGTATTGCGATGGGCCAGTTAACTGTTAAACGCTACTGTTGCACTCAGAATTGGCATAACTGTACTGGTCTGCACTATTTATGTGCATTTATGCTCGATTTGAAAATATTGGCGGGATTGACGCGGGGTTTTTAGCGGTACAGTAGTACAGTTTTTTAAAGTTTGTTGGTCTACTGTTTATCTAGGCAGACGTCATCGCGGGGACGAGCCCGCTCCCACAGCTGAAGTGGGGAAGCGAAGTCGTCCCGCGATGAGCTAAGAGGACCAATACAGCTGGCGGATCAGCCTGCCAGCATCCGCCCGCTTTCTTCCAGGTTCTCGTGCCAGCTCAACGCCTCGCGCAGGATATGCGGAGTGTGCCCGCCTCGCTGGCAGGCGCGGTCGAAGTAGTCGTTGAGGGCCGCGCGGTAGTCCGGGTGCACGCAGTTGTCGATGATCGCCCGGGCACGTTCGCGTGGTGCGAGGCCACGCAGGTCGGCCAGGCCCTGTTCGGTGACCAGGATGTCCACGTCATGCTCGGTGTGATCGACGTGGCTGACCATCGGCACCACGCTGGAAATCGCGCCGCCCTTGGCCATCGACTTGGTGACGAATACCGCCAGATGAGCGTTGCGGGCGAAGTCGCCGGAACCGCCGATGCCGTTCATCATCCGGGTGCCGCACACGTGGGTGGAGTTGACGTTGCCATAAATGTCGAACTCCAGCGCGGTGTTGATCCCGATGATGCCCAGGCGGCGCACCACTTCGGGGTGGTTGGAGATCTCCTGCGGACGCAGCACAAGCTTGTCCTTGTAGCGCTCCAGGTTGCCGAACACCTCAGCGTTGCGGCGGGTCGAGAGGGTGATCGAGCTGCCCGAGGCAAAGCTCAGCTTGCCGGCATCCATGAGGTCGAAGGCCGAATCCTGCAGCACTTCGGAGTACATGGTCAGGTCTTCGAACGGCGAGTCGATCAAGCCGCTCAGCACGGCATTGGCGATGGTGCCGACACCGGCCTGGAGAGGGCCGAGCTTGTTGGTCATGCGCCCTTCATCCACTTCTTTCCTGAAGAAGTTGATGAGGTGGTCGGCGATGGCCTGGGTTTCGTGATCCGCTGGCAGTACAGTGGACGGCGAGTCGGGCTGGTCGCTGATGACGATGCCGACGATCTTGGCCGGATCAATAGGGATCGCGGTGCTGCCGATGCGGTCATCGACCTTCACCAGCGGGATCGGCGTGCGGGTCGGGCGATAGGTCGGGATATAGATGTCGTGCAGCCCTTCGAGGTTGGGGTTGTGCGACAGGTTGATCTCGACGATGACCTGCTTGGCGAAGATCGCGAAGCTGGCCGAGTTGCCCACCGAGGTGGTTGGCACGATGTGGCCCTGTTCTGTGATCGCGACCGCTTCGATGACTGCGATGTCCGGCAAGGTCAGCTGCTTGTTGCGCAATTGCTCGACGGTTTCCGACAGGTGCTGGTCGATGAACATCACCTGCCCGTCATTGATGGCCTTGCGCAGGGTGTTGTCCACCTGGAAGGGCATGCGCCGGGCAAGTACACCGGCCTCGGTCAGTTGCTTGTCCAGGTCGTTGCCCAGGCTGGCGCCGGTCATCAGGCTGATCTTCAGTGGCGACTGCTTGGCACGTTCGGCCAGGGCGTGTGGCACTGCCTTGGCTTCGCCGGCGCGGGTGAAGCCGCTCATGCCGACGGTCATGCCGTCCTTGATCAGGCCAGCGGCATCGGCCGCACTCATTACCTTGCTGTGCAGGGAGGACAAGCGGATACGATCACGGTACATGGATTGTTATCTCGGGCTACTTGGGCTACTGCAGCGCAGTCTAGAGATTTCGCCCGATGCCGTCCCGCGACCATGGTCGTATGAGAAGCCTGGAAATAGAGCCGTTGATCTGGATCAGCAAAACGACAAGGCCCCAGGAAAAATCTTCCCGGGGCCTTCTATAAGAGCGGCTGTTCAGTTCGGAAAAGGACTACTCCACCGCCTTGACCATGTCCTCGATGACTTTCTTGGCGTCACCGAACACCATCATGGTCTTGTCCAGGTAGAACAGTTCATTGTCCAGGCCCGCATAACCGCTGGCCATGGAGCGCTTGTTGACGATGATGGTCTTGGCCTTGAAGGCTTCGAGGATCGGCATGCCGGCAATCGGCGACTTGGGATCGTTCTTCGCTGCCGGGTTGACCACATCGTTGGCGCCCAGCACCAGCACCACGTCGGCCTGACCGAACTCGGCGTTGATGTCCTCCATCTCGAACACCTGATCGTACGGAACCTCGGCCTCGGCCAGCAGTACGTTCATGTGCCCGGGCATGCGCCCCGCCACCGGGTGAATCGCATATTTCACGGTGACGCCGTTATGGGTCAGCTTCTCGGTCAGTTCTTTCAGGGCGTGCTGGGCGCGGGCCACTGCAAGGCCGTAGCCGGGAACGATGATCACGCTGTCGGCGTTGCTCAGCAGGAAGGTTGCATCGTCGGCCGAGCCGGATTTCACCGGGCGCTGCTCCTTCGTGCCAGCCGCCGCGCCGCTATCGGTGTCGCCACCGAAACCACCGAGGATGACATTGAAGAACGAGCGGTTCATCGCCTTGCACATGATGTACGAGAGGATTGCGCCGCTTGAACCGACCAGGGAGCCGGCGATGATCAGCATCGAGTTGTTCAGCGAGAAGCCGATGCCTGCCGCCGCCCAGCCCGAGTAGCTGTTGAGCATCGACACCACTACCGGCATGTCGGCGCCGCCGATCGGGATGATGATCAGCACACCCATGACGAAGGCGAGGACCAGCATCAGGGTGAAGGCGCTGTAGTGCCCGGTGAAGGTGAACAGCAAGCCCAGGGCGAGGGTGGTGATGCCAAGGATCAGGTTCAGCTTGTGCTGGCCGGCGAACTGTACGGGTGCGCCCTGGAACAGGCGAAACTTGTACTTGCCCGACAGCTTGCCGAAGGCGATCACGGAGCCGGAGAAGGTGATCGCGCCAATGGCTGCGCCGAGGAACAGCTCCAGGCGATTGCCGGTGGGGATCGGGTCGCTGATGCTGGCGACGATGCCCAGCGATTGCGGCTCGAGCACCGCGGCGATGGCGATGAACACCGCGGCCAGGCCGATCATGCTGTGCATGAAGGCGACCAGCTCTGGCATCTTGGTCATCTCGACGCGCTTGGCCATGATCGACCCGGCGCTGCCGCCGATCAGCAGGCCGACGAGCACATAGCCGATACCCGCGGTGGCGCCGCCGCTACCGACCGAGAGTGCGGCGAGCTTATAGATGAGGCCGATGGTGGTGAGCATGGCGATGCCCATGCCGATCATGCCGAACAGGTTGCCGCGCCGTGACGTGGTCGGGTGCGACAGGCCTTTGAGGGCCTGGATGAAGCAGACCGAGGCGACCAGGTAAAGAAGGGTGACCAGATTCATGCTCATGCTTACTTCTGCCCCTCGTTCTTGGTTTTCTTCTTGAACATTTCCAGCATGCGGCGGGTGACCAGGAAGCCACCGAACACATTGACCGCGGCCAGGGCCACGGCGAGGGTGCCCATCAGCTTGCCGGCCGGGGTCACGGTCAGCGCTGCGGCGAGCATCGCGCCGACGATGACGATCGCGGAAATCGCGTTGGTCACCGCCATCAGCGGGGTGTGCAGCGCCGGGGTGACGTTCCAGACCACGTGATAGCCAACGTAGATGGCCAGCACGAAGATGATCAGGTTGTAGATTCCGTGGGAAATCAGCATGTCTTCCATTGTCGTGCTCCTCAGCCGTTCTTGCGCACGACCTGGCCGTCGCGGCACATCAGGCACGCGGCGACGATGTCGTCTTCCAGGTTGATCACCAGAGCGCCGTCCTTGTCGAACAGCAGCTTCATGAAGTCCAGCAGGTTGCGTGCGTACAGCGCCGAGGCGTCGGCAGCCAGCTGGGCGGGCAGGTTGGTCGGGCCGACGATGGTCACGCCGTGCGCCATCACGACCTGATCGGCGACCGTGAGCGGGCAGTTGCCACCCTGGGCTGCGGCGAGGTCGATGACCACCGAGCCCGGTTTCATCTGCGCCACGGTCTCGGCGCTGAGCAGCGTCGGGGCCTTGCGGCCGGGGATCAGTGCGGTAGTGATGACGATGTCGGCCTGCTTCGCGCGTTCGTGCACCGCCTGGGCCTGGCGTTGCATCCAGCTGGCCGGCATCGGGCGGGCGTAACCGCCTACGCCTTCGGCGCACTCGCGCTCTTCGTCGGTCTCGTAGGGGACGTCGATGAACTTGGCGCCGAGCGATTCGATCTGTTCCTTCACCGCTGGCCGTACGTCGGACGCTTCGATCACTGCTCCGAGACGCTTGGCCGTGGCGATGGCCTGCAGGCCCGCGACACCGGCGCCGAGAATCAGCACGCGCGCGGCTTTCACGGTGCCCGCAGCGGTCATCAGCATGGGCATGAAGCGTGGATAGTGGTGCGCCGCAAGCAGCACGGCCTTGTAGCCGGCGATGTTGGCCTGCGATGACAAAACGTCCAGGCTTTGCGCGCGCGAGGTGCGCGGAGCGGCTTCAAGGGCGAAGGCGGTGATGCCGTGTTCGGCCATCCTTGCGATGAGCTCGCTGTTGAAAGGGTTGAGCATGCCCACCAGGATACTGCCGGGATTGATCCGGGCCAGTTCCTCGTCGCTGGGCGCCACTACCTTGAGCACCAACTGCGCGCCCAAGGCATCGCCAGCGTCACCCAAGGAAGCGCCCGCGGCCTCATAGGCGCTGTCCGGGATGCTGGCTTTGAGCCCGGCGCCCCGTTCGACAGTGACCTGATGGCCCTGGCCGACCAGTTTCTTGATGGTTTCCGGGGTCGCGGCGACCCTCGCCTCACCCGTCTGCGTCTCTAGAGGAACACCAATGTGCACGACTTTGTCTCCTGCGGTGACCTTGTCATTGTTGATTCCAGCGCACTTCGGGTGGTGCGGCTGGAGCGGCCTTTGAGCATGCATACCGCCGGTTCCGGGGCGGGCGAGGCATTTTGCAGATGAACCGAAGGTGCTTCAACCAGTTCTGGAGCGAAACTAAGTTAAAACTACAAGTCACCCTGTGACCACTTGTCGCAACCATCCGCCTTCAGGCTGTCAAGGACGCGCTATTGGGAGCTTAGGAGAAAAAAACGAAATTTTTTGGCGGTTTTCGTTAGTAGTTTGCTAGATGTCGTAAAAACAGCGGCAAACCCCCGCGGTTATTAGGGTTGATTCGGTTTTTCCCGCTTATGGAACAGTTTATGGATTTGCGACAAATCCATATATCTGTAGGTGTTTAAAATAATTGACTACGAAGTCAGCTTTCAGTCTCATGCACCTGCTGCGTAGTCGCGGGCCTGGATCACCAGCCAGTCGCGGAAGGCGCGCAGCGAAGCTGACTCCACCTTGCGCTCGGGAATCATCAGATAGTAGGCCTTGTCGCTCGACAGGGCATGCTTGTTTGCGACCACCAGCCGGCCTTCCGCCAGCTCGCGCTGGATCAGGAACGGCGGGATCAACGCGATGCCCATTTCGTGCATGGCCGCCTGCCCCAGCATGGAAAAGAGCTCGTAGCGCGGGCCGTTCATGTCGCGCTCCACACTCATGCCCAGGCTGTCGAACCACTGCCGCCAGGCATAGGGGCGGGTGGTCTGCTGCAGCAATGGCAGCTCGGCTATGGAGTCGGCGTCGAGCGTGTCTCTCCCGTTGAGCCATTGCGGGCTGCATACCGGCATCGGGTTTTCACCCATCAGGCGGTGTGACTGGGTGCCAGACCAGTCGGCGTCGCCGAAGTAGATGGCTGCGTCGAAGGCGGTGTCGGCGAACAGGAACGGGCGCGTGCGGTTGGTCAGGTTGACCGTTACCTCCGGATGGCGTTGCTGGAAGTCCTTCAGGCGGGGGAGCAGCCACTGGGTGCCGAAGGTCGGCACTACGGCCAGTTCGATGACGTTGGCGCCCTGCTGGCGCATCACCGACAGGGTATCCCGCTCCACCGCATCCAATTGCGCCGAGACCTGGCGGCTATACGACAGGCCGGCCTCTGTCAGCTTCACGCCCCGGCGCGAGCGTCGGAAAAGCTCCACATTGAGAAAGCCCTCGAGGCCACCGATTTGCCGACAGACGGCACCTTGGGTCAGCGCCAGTTCCTGAGCGGCCTTGGTAAAGCTCTCGTGGCGGGCCGCCGCCTCGAAGCAGACCAGTGCCGTGGTGCTGGGGATCTTGCGCCGCATGTACGTCATCCTCACTTATAAGGGGCTCGAAATAGGTATTTCACTTATTACGGAGTGAGAAAATAGCACTAATGGGTGCGCAATCCTCGTTTGTCCGTTGACAGGTTCCGGCCTAGGATCAAGGCAACAAGAATTTCGTCGCACACCTTTCGAGGACTCTGCCCATGGCCGGTAAAGCAAGTTTCAACTGGATCGACCCGCTGTTGCTGGATCAGCAGCTCACTGAAGAAGAGCGCATGGTGCGTGACAGCGCTTATCAGTTCGCCCAGGACAAGCTGGCTCCGCGGGTGGTCGAGGCGTTCCGTCACGAACAGACAGATCCGGCAATTTTCCGCGAGATGGGCGAGGTCGGCCTGCTGGGGGCGACCATTCCGGCCGAGTATGGCGGTAGTGGTCTCAACTACGTGTGCTATGGGCTGATTGCGCGTGAGGTGGAGCGGATCGACTCGGGTTACCGCTCGATGATGAGTGTGCAGTCTTCGCTGGTCATGGTGCCGATCAACGAGTTCGGCAGTGAAGCGCAGAAGCAGAAGTACCTGCCCAAGCTTGCCAGCGGTGAATGGATCGGTTGCTTCGGTTTGACCGAGCCCAACCACGGCTCCGACCCTGGTGCAATGATCACCCGCGCGCGCAAGGTCGAGGGTGGCTACAGCCTGACGGGCAGCAAGATGTGGATCACCAACAGCCCGATCGCTGATGTGTTCGTGGTCTGGGCGAAGGACGATGCCGGCGATATTCGTGGCTTCATTCTGGAAAAGGGCTGGAAGGGCCTGAGCGCTCCGGCCATTCATGGCAAGGTTGGCCTGCGCGCGTCGATCACCGGTGAGATCGTCATGGACGGCGTGTTCGTGCCGGAAGAGAACATTTTCCCTGAGGTACGTGGTCTGAAAGGCCCGTTCACCTGTTTGAACTCGGCGCGCTATGGCATTTCCTGGGGCGCGCTGGGGGCGGCGGAGGCATGCTGGCACACTGCACGCCAGTACACCCTGGACCGCAAGCAGTTCGGCCGCCCTCTGGCCGCCAACCAGCTGATCCAGAAGAAACTCGCCGACATGCAGACCGAGATCACTTTGGGGCTGCAGGGCTGCCTGCGGCTGGGGCGAATGAAGGACGAGGGCTCGGCGGCGGTGGAGATCACCTCGATCATGAAGCGCAACTCCTGCGGCAAGGCCCTGGACATCGCCCGTCTGGCGCGCGACATGCTCGGCGGCAACGGAATCTCTGACGAGTTCGGGGTGGCGCGTCACTTGGTCAACCTCGAGGTGGTCAACACCTATGAAGGTACGCATGACATCCATGCGTTGATTCTCGGCCGCGCGCAGACCGGCATTCAGGCGTTCTATTAATAGAGGGGCGCGGCCATGGGAGCGCTGTCACATCTGCGGGTGTTGGACCTGTCGCGTGTATTGGCCGGACCGTGGTCCGGCCAGATTCTCGCCGACCTCGGGGCTGACGTGATCAAGGTCGAGCGACCGGGTACGGGTGATGACACCCGGGCGTGGGGGCCGCCCTTCCTGCGGGACGCCCAGGGCGAGAACACCAGCGAGGCGGCCTACTATCTGTCGGCCAATCGCAACAAGCGCTCGGTGACGATCGACTTCACCCAACCTGAAGGTCAGCGCCTGGTGCGCGAACTGGCGGCAAAGTCGGATATCGTCATCGAGAACTTCAAGGTGGGCGGGCTGGCGAGCTATGGGCTGGATTACGAATGCCTGAAGGCGGTCAATCCCAAGCTTATCTATTGCTCGATCACCGGCTTCGGCCAGACGGGCCCCTATGCCAAGCGCGCGGGCTACGATTTCATGATCCAAGGGCTGGGCGGGCTGATGAGCCTGACCGGGCGGCCTGAGGGTGAGCAGGGGGCTGGGCCCATGAAGGTGGGGGTGGCGCTGACTGACATTCTCACCGGGCTGTATTCCACGGTGGCGATCCTTGCGGCACTGGCGCATCGCGATCAGTCGGGAGAGGGCCAGCATATCGATATGGCCTTGCTGGATGTGCAGGTGGCGTGCCTTGCCAACCAGGCAATGAACTACCTGACCACGGGTACATCGCCCAAGCGTCTGGGCAATGCGCATCCCAACATCGTGCCTTATCAGGATTTTCCGACGGCTGATGGTGACTTCATCCTTACCGTGGGTAACGACGGGCAGTTCCGCAAGTTCGCAGAAGTGGCCGGTCAGCCGCAGTGGGCGGATGATCCGCGCTTTGCCACCAACAAGCAGCGGGTTGCGCATCGGGCGGAGCTTATTCCTCTAATCCGACAGGCGACGGTGTTCAAGACCACGGCCCAATGGGTGGCGGAGCTGGAAAGGGCTGGGGTGCCGTGCGGCCCGATCAACGACCTGGCGCAGATGTTTCAGGATCCGCAGGTGGTGGCACGCGGGCTGAAGGTGGATGTTCCTCATCCGCTGGCGGGCAGCGTGCCTCAGGTGGCGAGCCCGATCAGGTTGTCGGAGACGCCCGTGGAGTATCGTCGGGCCCCACCTTTGTTAGGGGAGCACACCGAGGCAGTACTGCTGGATGTCTTGGGCCTGGATGCAGGGGCTGTTCAGTTGCTGCGCTCTGCTGGCGTGTTGTGACAGCGTATTGGCTATGTATAGAAGCGGGGAGGCCGACAGGCCTCCCCGCTGTGTTTTCAGCGATCTGAAAGATTCTTGAAATAAAAGGTTGACGCCCTCTCAGATCCCCTTATAATGCGCCCCACTTCCGCAGCAAACGGAACGCAAAACTCCTT
>NZ_JBNFMU010000110.1:0-8199 GCF_049942315.1 Pseudomonas wayambapalatensis | reverse complement strand
TTTCGTCTCGGCGGGGGGAGGGGGCAACCGTCGGGGGTGGGAAGCAGCGTTCAGGATTTGGAGCCTTTGCAGCCCTCAAGGGCCTCTTCGCGGGCAAGCCCGCTCCTACAAATGTGGGAGCGGGCTTGCCCGCGAAGAGGCCCTTGAGGGCTGCAAAGGCTCCAAATCCTGAACGCTGCTTCCCACCCCCGACGGTTGCCCCCTCCCCCCGCCGAGACGAAAATGCCTACCGTCCCCGGCGCCTGCTCACACAGCGCTTCATCCAAGCCTCCTGGAGTTCTACCCATGCCACATGAAGGCAGCATCCTGCAGACCGCAGTGATATTCCTGCTTGCCGCCGTCGTCGCCGTGCCCCTTGCCAAGCGCCTGCAACTGGGTGCCGTCATCGGCTACCTGCTGGCTGGCGTGGCCATCGGTCCACAAGCGTTGGGCCTGATTCGCGACACCGAGAGCGTGGCGCACATTTCCGAACTGGGCGTAGTCCTGCTGCTGTTCATCATCGGCCTCGAACTTTCCCCACGACGTCTGTGGCTGATGCGCAAGGCGGTGTTCGGCGTGGGCCTGGCACAAGTGGTGCTGACCGGCGCGATCATCGGTGCCATCGCCCTGTTCGGCTTTGCCCAGTCCCTGCCAGCGGCGGTGGTGCTCGGTCTGGGCCTGGCGTTGTCATCCACCGCACTGGGCCTGCAGAGCCTGGCCGAAAGCAAGCAACTGAACGCCCCCCACGGGCGCCTGGCCTTTGCCATCCTGTTGTTCCAGGACATTGCCGCGATCCCGCTGATCGCGCTGGTGCCCCTGCTGGCGGCCAGCGGCCCGGACACCAGCCACGGCGACAGCATCGAACATGGCCTGCGGGTGTTCGGCAGCATCGCCATCGTCATCGTCGGCGGCCGCTACCTGCTGCGCCCGCTGTTTCGCATCGTCGCCCGTACCGGCCTGCCGGAAGTGTCCACGGCCACCGCACTGCTGGTGGTGATCGGCACCGCCTGGCTGATGGAGGAAGCCGGCATTTCCATGGCGCTGGGCGCGTTCCTCGCGGGCCTGCTGCTGGCCGACTCCGAATACCGGCACGAGTTAGAGTCGCAGATCGAACCGTTCAAGGGCCTGCTGCTGGGGCTGTTCTTCATCAGCGTCGGCATGGGCGCCAACCTTGGCCTGCTGCTGGAGGCACCCGCGCTGCTGCTGGGCCTGACCTTGCTGCTGGTAGCAGTGAAATTGCCACTGCTGATGCTGGTCGGGCGTGCGGTGGGCGGGCTGAACAACCTGAGCGCGCTACGCCTGGGGCTGGTGCTGGCGGCAGGAGGTGAGTTCGCCTTCGTGGTGTTCAAGCTGGGCAAGGACCAAGGCTTGTTCGACACCTACACCTACGATCTGCTGCTGATGACCATCACCCTGTCGATGGCCCTGACGCCGATGTTGCTGCTGGCCAGCTCGCGCCTGATCAAGCGCCCGGCGCCAGCGCGCGAAGTGCCGGAGCAATACCGCACGATCCAGGCCGACGCCCCGCGCGTGGTGATCATCGGCATGGGCCGCATGGGGCAGATCGTGGCGCGTATCCTGCGGGCACAGAAAGTCTCCTTCATCGCCCTGGATACCTCGGTCGATGCCATCGAGATGACCCGCACCTTCGAACAGGCCCCGGTGTTCTACGGCGACCCGATGCGCCCCGAGGTGCTGCATGCGGCCAAGGTCGGCGAGGCCGAGTACTTCGTCATCACCACCGACGATCCGGAAGCGACCATCCGCATCGCCGAGCGGGTCAAGCATGAGTACCCGCACCTGAAAGTGATCGCCCGGGCGCGTAACCGCCAGCACGTGCACAAGTTGCTCGACGTCGGCGCCGAGCCGATTCGCGAGACCTTCTACTCGAGCCTGGAGATGACCCGCCTGACCCTGATCGGCCTCGGCCTGAGCGAGACCCAGGCGGCAGACCGCATCCAGCGCTTCACCGAGCACGACCAGCAGGTGCTGGAGGCACAGGGGCGGGTTCGCGATGACCGGGCGAAGGTGATGCAGACGGCCAAGGAGGCCAGGGTGGAGCTGGAGCGGTTGTTCGAATCGGATAGCGACTGAGTTGTATGCCGCAGGGGCCTTCATGCAGCCCCTGCGGCGACACGACACCTGCACGACGACGAGCCACGAAGGGTGAAAATCAACTTCGGTTCAAGCAAATCCCAGCCGCGCGATAGGCGGGTGCTCACGATGAGCAGCCTGCCACAGATCATACGCCGCCTGCTCTGCCAGATATTGGCGGGCACTGCCCAATCCAGCCAACTCAAGCCGGTACGCAAGATCGGCGGAGATAGCTGCGCGCCCGTTCATCACAGTGGACAGTTGACCTCGGGAATAACCGAGATGGCGAGCAAGCGCAGAGACACTCAGGCCAATCGCCGGCAGGACATCCTCGCGCAACGCTTCACCCGGATGGGGGGGGTTATGCATGGGCATGACAATGCCTCCTAGTGATAGTCCAGATAGTCCACAAGCTCTGCATCCGTGCCGACAAAGCGAAACACCAGCCGCTCTACACAGAACGCACAATTCTGGAGGGGGGGTGTTCCGGAAGGGAGTTTCAGCTTTCCGTCAAAGGCGTGAGAGCCTTCCTATCCAATGGCATGACCTGATACCTGCGAAAACCCGCCACACAAACAGCAAAAAGGGCGACTGTCTCCAGTCGCCCTCGATGCCGCAGTCACGCAGGCCAGCCCTCAGCCGGTCACCTCGCCAGAAACGCCAGCAAGTCGTCGTTCAGTTGCTGCGCGTGGGTCACGGCAAAGCCGTGTGGTGCGCCCTGATACACCTTCAACTGCGCCCCCTCGATCATCTCGGCGGCTTTCTTGCCGGTTGTCTCGAACGGCACGATCTGGTCGTCATCGCCGTGGATCACCAGGGTCGGCACATCGATTTTGGCCATGTCCGGGCGGAAATCCGTTTCAGAGAACGCTGTCACGCAGTCGATGGTGCCTTTGAGCGAGGCCAGCAGGGCAATGTTCAGTGTCTGGGCCTGCACGCCCTGCGAGACTTTCTGCCCGTGGTTGATGCCATAGAACGGCGCGGCGAAGTCGGAAATGAACTGCGCGCGGTCGGCGCGCAGGCCGTCGCGGATGCCGTCGAATACCGACTTGTCGACACCCTCGGGGTTGTCGGAGGTCTTGATGAACAGTGGCGTCACCGCACCCAGCAGAACCAGTCCGGCCACGCGCTCGCTGCCATGCTTGGCGATATAGCGGGTGACATCGCCGCCGCCCATGGAGAAGCCGACCAGGGTGACGTCACGCAGGTCCAGATGCTCGATCAGCTGGGCGATGTCATCGGCGAAGGTGTCGTAGTCGTAACCGTTCCACGGCTGGCTGGAACGCCCGAAGCCGCGGCGGTCGAAGGCGATGGTGCGATAGCCGCGGCTGGCCAGGAATTCCATCTGGCCATCCCACATGTCGGCGTCCAGCGGCCAGCCGTGGCTGAACAGCACGGGCTTGCCGCTGCCCCAGTCCTTGTAATAGATCGCGGTGCCATCGCGGGTAACTAGTGTGCTCATGTCGGAATCTCCTGAAAGTCGGGTAGGTCTGGATCTTGAGTACGGGGCGCGAGGAACATTCCATCGCACAGCTGGCCGGTCGGCCACGAGGCGTGCCGACCGGCCATGGGTGGGTCACTTGCCAGCGGTGAGAGCGTTGTAGCTGGTGATCAGGTTGCGATAGTCCGGGATGTGGTTGGAGCACAGCGCGGCCAGGCCTTCGACGTCGTTGCGCCAGTCGCGGTGCAGCTCGCAGGCCACGCCGAACCAGGTCATCAGTTGCGCACCGGCAGCTTCCATCCGGCGCCAGGCGGCGTCGCGGGTCATCTCGTTGAAAGTGCCGGAGGCATCGGCCACCACGAATACTTCGAAGTCCTCGGCCAGGGCCGACAGCGCCGGGAAGGCCACGCACACTTCAGTTACCACACCGGCGATGATCAGTTGCTTCTTGCCGGTGGCCTTCACCGCCTTGACGAAGTCTTCGTTGTCCCAGGCGTTGATCTGGCCAGGGCGGGCGATGTAGGGCGCGTCCGGGAACAGTGCCTTGAGCTCTGGCACCAGCGGGCCGTTGGGGCCTTGCTCGAAGCTGGTGGTGAGGATGGTCGGCAAGTTGAAGAACTTGGCCAGGTCGGCCAGCGCCAGCACGTTGTTCTTGAACTTGTCCGGCTCGATGTCACGGACCAGCGACAGCAGGCCTGCCTGGTGGTCCACCAGCAGTACGGCGGCGTCGTCTTTGTTCAGGCGGTTGTAGGTGAATTGGCTCATGGTCTGTACTCCCAAATGTGTCTTCGATGTGCGGTAGGTGGGGTAGTGCGCGTTGATGAGTACAGATTAAAAACATCACCTTTGATGCGGTAGACTGCAAAAATTGTCTGTAGCGTTCTATCTGGAGAACGATCTTGGAAGACCTGAATTCCCTCTATTTCTTCACCCAGGTCGTCGAGCATGGCGGCTTCGCCCCGGCGGGCCGGGCGCTGGACATGCCCAAGTCGAAACTCAGCCGGCGCATCGCCGACCTGGAAGACCGTCTTGGCGTTCGCCTGCTGCACCGTACCAGCCGCCACTGTTCGCTGACCGAGATCGGCCAGGCCTACTACAACCGTTGCCTGGCCATGCGTGTGGAAGCCGAGGGCGCGGCAGAGATCATCGAGCGCAACCGCAGCGAACCACGTGGCCTGGTGCGTATCAGTTGCCCCACTACCCTGCTCAACTCGTGGGTCGGGCCGATGCTCACGCGCTACATGCTCAAGTACCCACAAGTGGAGCTGTTCATCGAAAGCACCAACCGTCGCGTCGACCTGTTGCATGAAGGCTTCGATGTGGCGCTACGGGTGCGCTTCCCGCCGCTGGAGAACACCGACATGGTGATGAAGGTGCTGAGCAACAGCACCCAATGCCTGGTGGGCCATCCATCGTTTCTCGCCCAACTGCCCGAGGGTTTCGAACCGCAGATGTTGAGCACGCTGCCGAGCCTGCACTGGGGCGCGGCGCAGCAGAAGTATCAATGGGAGCTGTTTCAGGGGGAGGACATGGCGCGCAAGCTGGTGATCGCGCACACGCCGCGCATGGTCACCGATGATCTGTTCGCGCTGCGGCATTTCGTGGTGGCGGGGGTGGGCATCGCGCACTTGCCGCGGGTGGCGGTGCGCGAGGACCTGGCCCAGGGGCGCCTGGTGGAGATGTTGCCGGCGTGGCAGCCGCGCTGCGGGATCGTCCATGCGATCTTCCCGTCGCGGCGCGGGCTGCTGCCTTCGGTGCGCTCGCTGATCGACCATCTGGCCGAGGAGTTTGCGGTCAGCGATATGGCTTGAGCGTCAGAACGCGAAGCAGGAGCAGCCCAGCGCTCCCCAGAAGCCCTGATAGTCGCTCACCGGCACGCTCGAATGCCGAGCCTTCTCATGGCTGTGCGCATGCACCCCGCACGGCCCGACGCACTGGTGTACCGCCGCAGCCAGCGGCGCACCGGCCCGCCAGTGGCCCGGCACCTTGGCCACCGGCGACCACTCGGGCACCACCGGAATCTGCGCCGGGCCGAGCTTGTCGAACTCCGCCGCGCCGTACACCACCTTGCCATCCACCACCGTCAGCACCGACTCGATGCTCTTGATCGCCTCTTCCTCGACGCTGAAGAAGTCCAGCGACAGCGCCGCCAGGTCAGCCAACTGCCCGACCTTGATCTGCCCCTTCTTGCCCTGCTCGCTGGAGAACCAGGCACTGCCATGGGTGAACAGCTCGAGCGCCGTGGCGCGACTCAGGCCTTCCGGGTACAGCTCCAGGCCGCCGACGGTCTTGCCGCTGACCATCCAGTACAGCGAGGTCCAGGGGTTGTAGCTCGACACCCGGGTGGCATCGGTGCCAGCACCCACCGGCACGCCCTCGGCGAGCATGCGCTGGATCGGCGGGGTTTTCTCTGCAGCCTTGGCGCCGTAGCGGTCGACGAAATACTCACCCTGGAAGGCCATGCGGTCCTGGATGGCAATCCCGCCATTCAACGCCCGCACCCGCTCGATGTTCTTCGGCGAGATGGTTTCGGCGTGGTCGAAGAACCACGGCAGGTTGTTGAACGGGATATCGCGGTTGACCTTCTCGAACACATCGAGCATGCGCGAGATGGACTCGTCGTAGGTGGCATGCAGACGGAACGGCCAGCGCTGCTCGACCAGGTGACGGATCACCGGTTCGAGTTCCTCTTCCATGGTCTGCGGCAGGTCCGGACGCGGCTCGAGGAAGTCCTCGAAGTCGGCGGCGGAGAACACCAGCATCTCGCCAGCACCGTTATGGCGCAGGAAGTCGGTGCCGCTGTGGACCTTGACGCTTGAAGTCCACTTCTTGAAGTCGTCCAGTTCTTCCTTGGGTTTCTGGGTGAACAGGTTGTAGGCGATGCGCACGGTCAGTTGGTCGTTGTCGGCCAGCTGCTGGATCACCGAATAGTCATCCGGGAAATTCTGGTAGCCGCCACCGGCATCAATGGCGCTGGTCAGCCCGAGACGGTTGAGCTCACGCATGAACTGGCGGGTCGAGTTGACCTGGTACTCCAGCGGCAACTTCGGCCCCTTGGCCAGGGTGGCGTAGAGGATGGTCGCGTTGGGGCGGGCGATGAGCATGCCGGTCGGGTTGCCGAACTTGTCACGCTGGATTTCGCCACCGGGCGGGTTGGGCGTGTCCTTGGTATAGCCGACGGCACGCAATGCGGCGCGGTTGAGCAGGGCACGGTCGTACAGGTGGAGGATGAACACCGGCGTGTCAGGCGCTGCCTGGTTGATTTCTTCGAGGGTAGGCATGCGTTTTTCGGCGAACTGGAATTCGTTCCAGCCACCCACCACCCGTACCCATTGCGGCGTGGGTGTGCGCAAGGCCTGCTCCTTGAGCATGCGCAGGGCGTCGGCCAGCGACGGCACGCCTTCCCAGCGCAGTTCGAGGTTGTAGTTCAGGCCGCCGCGGATCAGGTGCAGGTGCGAGTCGTTCAGGCCGGGGATCACCGTGCGCTGCTTCAAGTCGATGATCTGCGTGCTGTTGCCCTTGTGGGCCATGGCCTCGGCATCGCTGCCCACGGCGACGAAGCGCCCGTCCTTGATGGCCACGGCGGTAGCTGTGGGGTTTTCACGGTCGACGGTGTGCAGCTTGCCGTTGAACAGAATGAGGTCTGCGGTCATGGGATCTCCTGAAATGTCGGCATGGGCGGAATCGGTGAAGGGCAGTGCGGACCAGAGCGCGCCGGCCGCACCGAGCAGGGTGCTGTTGGCGAGGAAACGGCGGCGGCTCTTGTCGGTGGGATCCTGGTTCATGGTGCTCTCCGTCCGGTGGGGTGATCGGCAGGCGATTGAACGCTAGCACTGGATCGTCAGGCGTGCGCTCAACGGCGCAGCCATCCGGCGCAGCGGCGCGTCACCCACGGCATGATGAAGAACACCACCGGGAGGATGACGCACAGGTTGACCAGCAAGTTGCTGGCCAACGGCCCGCCCAGCGGCGGCACCTTTGCGAACAGCGGCGCCAGCAACTGGGGCACCAGCAGGGTCATCGGGCAGATCACCAGATAAGTGAGCACCGCCTGCTTCCAGCGCGCAGGCTGTGTGGCTGGCGTGCTGGACGGGGTGAACCAGAACTCCGGATCGTCGTGGATACGGGTCTGGTCACCCTCTTCCAGCAGCGGCAGCACTTCGGCGACCAGGCGCTGGCGCTCCGGTGAATCGACCCAGGCACGCAGTTGCCCTGCATCGGCAAAACGCACCACGGTGGTGAACTGGCCGCCATTGTCATCCGGACGAATCACGTTCACGTCCAGATGACCAGGCTGGCGGCGGGCAACACCGACGGTACGACGCAACCAGGTCTCGTAGTGCGCCAGGGCATCGGCCCGGACTTTGTGTTGGATCACCAGGGTGACCACGCTGCTGTTGTTCATCGCTGAATACCTGAGCAAAATTTGACCAGGCGCCGTGGGTGGCGCCTGGCGGGGTGGGTCACTTGCCAGCGGTGAGGGCGTTGTAGCTGGTGATCAGGTTGCGGTAGTCCGGGATGTGGTTGGAGCACAGCGCGGCCAGCCCTTCGACGTCGTTGCGCCAGTCGCGGTGCAGCTCGCAGGCCACGCCGAACCAGGTCATCAGTTGTGCACCGGCAGCTTCCATCCGGCGCCAGGCGGCATCGCGGGTCATCTCGTTGAAGGTGCCGGAGGCATCGGCCAC
>NZ_JBNFMU010000109.1:0-11508 GCF_049942315.1 Pseudomonas wayambapalatensis | reverse complement strand
TTTTTGTTTTCTGCGCGAACACTCCCCCCCCCACCCCCCCCTCGTGGTTGGGGGTTTTTGGGGGTTTTTCCCCCCCCCCCGAGTAGGCCACCGCCGATTCAAACCCCAGCCAACGGATCCTTACCCGTCACCGTCACCGTGCGGGTCGCCGCCTCGGCGCTGGCCTTGAGTGCCTTCAACTCCGCCGCTCCCCGTTCGATATCGGCATGCAACCGGTGGTACTCCGCACGATGCTTGTGGAACCAGGCCTTGGTCGCGCAATGGCCCTTGATGCCCCGGGCCAGCGCCATGCCGCCCACCGCTACCTGGAGCAAGCCGATCAGCCCGCCGTGGCGCATCCCTTTGCTGATCATCAGGGCACCGCCCGCCAGTGAGCTGACGCGCTCCCAGCCCTGGACGTTGTGGTCATGCCTGTCTGACGCCGAATGGATATCGAGCATGGGTAGGTCTCCTTGTGGGTTGGTACATCAGCTGACCTTGGAGGCTGCCCCGGCGTTCAGTGCAATTACCCTGATCCCCGTTACTTGAACTTGGGCCCGGAGCGGGTATTCAAGCCCTTGGCCAGCCGGTCATACAGCACCACGTTGACCGTCGCGGCCAGGTTCATGCAGCCCTGGGTGGGGATGTAGATGGTTTCTTCGCACCAGGCGCGTACGCTTTCGTCGAGGCTGCCGTCCTCCGGGCCGAAGATGTAGATCGCCCGATCCGGATGGGTGTATTCGGGCAGCGGCCGTGCGCCGTCGACCAGCTCCACTGCCACTGGCGTGCAGCCCAGCGGGATGATGCGCTGCAGGTCGTCGATGCCGATCAGCGGGATGTCGTAGTGCACCCGCTTGGTGTCGGTGACGAAGTCGCGGGCGCGCTCGTAGCGTTTGCCGGTGTAGAACACCGAGTTGACGCCATAGCAGCCTGCCGCTCGCATCACCGAGCCGACGTTTTCAGCAGATTTTGGGTTGAACAGGCCGATGCAGCTGTACCGTTTGTTCGCCACGAGTCGGGGCCCTTCGCAAAAAAAGAGCGCGATTATACGGGCTCGCCGACGCCGTGGGCGGATGAATCGACGGTCAGTCCTTCTTCATCAGGGCAGCCAGGCCGGCGAAGGGGTTGTGCGTGGCGACATTGGTTTTCGGCGTGCTCAGCGAGCCCTCGCCGAAATACTGCTGGTCGGTATAGCGCGAATGCTCGTTGTCGTGGCAGTACAGGCACAGCAACTCCCAGTTGGAGCCATCCTGGGGGTTGTTGTCGTGGTTGTGGTCGCGGTGGTGCACGGTCAGTTCCGACAGGCGCTTGCCGGAGAACTCACGGGCGCAGCGCCCGCAGACGTGCGGATACATCTTCAGTGCCTTGTCGCGGTAGCCCATTTCCTTGTCGCGCTTGGCGTCGGCGAGGATGCGGTCGAGGCGGGCGGTGGCGGCGGAGTTGGAGGCCGAGCTCATGGTGTTACCTTTTTCGTTATCAGGGCAATGACGGTTATGGCGTTGAGTCTAGCGCGCCTGCGGGCCTGGCGGACAGGCAAAAAGGTGCGATTGGGCGTAGCCTGTAGGCAGGTTCCGGACGGGAGGTTACCGATGTTGCCTGTGATCCTTGCCACGCTGATGTTGCTTGCTGCCCCAGCGGCCGAAGCTGCCGGGCAGCCATCGGGGAGCATCACCCCGGTGCCCGGCGCGCCGGGTACGCCCACGCCCACGCCCTACCCGCAGATCACCCCGAGCACGCCGCCCAAGGCGGGCAGCAGTCAGCCTGGCGCGCCATTGCTGCCGCCGATGCCGCTGCCCGGGCCGCCAAAGGACCAGCCATTGCCGGGATTGTCCCAGGACCCGCCGAAAAAGAACGACTAGACCTGTTGCGAAAGGCGCTGGCCATCTTGCATGCGCAGGCGTTTCGACAACGCCACGGCCAGGGCACGGATGATCCGCGCGGCGATGCGTGGGGCGTCGTTGAGCATCTTGTCCAGCGAGTCCTTGCCCAGCGTCAGCAACTGGCAGTCACTGGCCGCCACACAACTGGCCGAGCGACGTTCGCCGTCGAGCACGGCCATTTCGCCGAAGGCTCGGCCCTTGCGCAAGATCGCGATCTCGACTTGCTGGCCGTTGCCGTCGGTCTTGCGCACCGACACCACGCCGCGGTGCAGGATGCACATGAAGGTGCCGGCGTCACCTTCGGCGAAGATGGTCTGGCCCTCGGTCATCGCCGCGATGGCGAAGTAACCGGCGACGGCCTGGAAGTCGCTGGGCTGCAGGCTGTCGAACAAGCCGCAGTCCATGAGCATGTCGCGGATTTCGGCGCTGAGGAGGCTTGGGTCGGGCATGTGTTGTTCTTCGTGTCGTCCGGTATTTGAGAGCTTCCACAGACCCTGCGGGAGAGGCCGCAGGGTGTGCGAGAACTCTATGACAACAAGAAATGCGATTTACACCACGCCCAGCTCATTGAAGACGAACGCATATTCCAGGGCCACGTCTTTCAGCCCCTGATAGCGTCCGCTCATGCCGCCGTGGCCGGCGCCCATTTCGGTCTTGAGCAGCAGCAGGTTGTCGTCGGTCTTGCGGGTGCGCAGGCGCGCCACCCACTTGGCCGCCTCCCAGTACTGCACGCGGCTGTCGTTGTAGCCAGCCACCACCAGCATGGCCGGGTAGGCCTGGGCCTTGACGTTCTCGTAGGGGGCATAGGCCTTGATGCGTGCGTACACCTCAGGCTCTTCGGGGTTGCCCCACTCGTCGTACTCGGTGACGGTCAGCGGCAGCTCGGGGTCGAGCATGGTGTTGAGCACATCGACGAAAGGCACCTCGGCGATGGCGCAGCGGAACAGCTCCGGACGCTGGTTGAGCACCGCGCCCATCAGCAGGCCGCCGGCGCTGCCGCCGCTGATGGCCAGTTGCTCGGTGCGGGTGACGCCCTGGGCGATCAGGTGTTCGGCACAGGCGATGAAGTCGTCGAAGCTGTTCTGCTTGTGCTCCTGCTTGCCAGCGCGGTACCAGGCTTCACCCAGCTCGCCGCCGCCACGCACATGGGCGATGGCAAAGGCCACGCCGCGTTCGAGCAGGCTCAGGCGGGCGTGGGAGAACCAGGGGTCGAGGCTCTCGCCATAGGCGCCGTAGCCGTAGAGGTACAGCGGCACTTCGCGGTCCAGGTCCTGGCGGCGGCGCACCAGGCTGATCGGCACCTGGGTGCCGTCCTTGGCGGTCGCCCATAGGCGTTGGCTGACATAGTCGTCGGCATCGAAGCGACCGAGTACCGGGGTCTGCTTGAGCACCTGCTGCTCACCACTGGCCAGCTCCAGCTGGCGGACCTGGGCCGGGCGGTTGAGCGCTTCGTAGCGCAGGCGGATGCGCGTGCTGGAAAACTCCAGGCTGTCCTGCACGTAGAGGCTGTAGGCGGCGTCGGGCAGTTCGACGCGATAGGCCGGCAGGCCCTGGGGGCGGACTTCGATGATCGGCAGGCCGCCTTCACGCAGGCTCAGCGACAGCGCCGAAGCGTTCAGGCTCAAGCCTTCGAGCATGATGTCGTCACGGTGCGGCACCAGTACCTGCCATTGTGCGCGGCTGGGCACCTGGTCGGCCGGGGCGTGGAACAGGGCGAAGTTGATGCCGTCCTGGTTGCTGCGGATGAACCAGCGCCACTGGCCATCGAGCTGGCCGTGGTCGGGGAAGTACTCGTGGCCCTCGACCCGCGGCGCCAGGCAGGTGAAGTCGGCCTGTGGCGTGGCGGCATCGAGTACCCAGGCTTCGCTGGTGGTCTTGCTGTTGAGCAGCAGCACCAGTTGGCGCTCGGAACTTGCGCGGTAGCAGTGCAGGAAGAAGCGCCCATCGGGCTCTTCGAACACGGTGCTGGCGTCGCTTTCGCCCAGGGTGTGGCGGCGCAGGCGCCACGGGCGGTGGGTGTCGTCCAGTTCGGCGAAGAACAGCGTGCGGCTGTCGTTGGCCCAGGTCAGGCTGCCGTCGCAGTCGTCGAAGGGCAGGGTGGTGACGCTGCCGCTTTCCAGGTCCTTGACGTACAGGGTGTAGACCTCGTCGCCGCTGGTGTCGAGGCTGTAGGCCAGCAGGCGATGGTCGGGGCTGACATTGAACGCGCCCAGGGCGAGGAAGCCGCCGTTGGCCAGGGCGTTGGGGTCGAGCAGCAGTTGCTCGGCGCTTTCGTCGACGCGGTTGCTGTCGTCGGCCGGGCGCGGGCAGCGGTAGTGGCGCGGGTATTCGTCGCCTGCCGTGGTGCGGGTGTAGTAGAGGTAGGGGCCCCAGGGGGAGGGGAGCGACAGGTCGGTTTCGAGGATGCGGCCCTTGATTTCTTCGAACAGCTGTTCGCGCAGCTCGGCCTGGTCGGCGAGGCAGGCTTGCTGGTAGGCGTTTTCCTGCTCCAGGTAGGCCAGCACTTCGGGGGTGTCGCGTTCCTGCAGCCAGGCGTAGGGATCGGCGGCTTGGGCGGGGCGGGCGATGGGGGGCTTGGGTCTGGTATGCATGGGATGTCCGTGGTTTGGTGGCGTCTGTGCCGGCCTCTTCGCGAGCATTGCCGGTCTGCGGGAGCGGGCTTGTCCGCGAAGAGGCCGCTCAGGCTTCATAGAGGGAAGAGGCGCCTGTGCCCGTAAAAGTGTTTATCATAGGCATCTCTTTGCCTGCCTTGCACGGACACCATGATCGAACAAGACTACACACTGGCCTGGGGCCTCTACGCTGTCGCCGCCCTGGGCTGCCTGCTGGTGGCCTTCAAGTTCACCGGCTGGATGTGGCGCTGGCTGCGCGAGCCGCTGCGGGTGATCGTTGCCGTGCTGCTGTTCACCCCCACCATTGTCGACCCGGTCAAGGACAGCTTTGCCCCGGCCATTGCCATCACCGCCCTGGACCTGGCGTTCAAGGTGGGCAACAACGCCTGGCGCGCAGCCTCGGACCTGGCGATGTACGGCATGATCGCCTTTGGCCTTTACCTGCTGTTCGTGCTGGTGCGCTGGCCACTGGAAAAACGTGCTGGCGAGCGCCGCGAGAAGGTCGAGGCCGCCGCCAAGCGCCAGGCGGCCGAAGACGATGCGGTGATGGCCGATGCGCCCGTCGCCGATCGTCGCGATCGCTACCGTGAAGAGCCACCTGCTGCCCCGGTGCGTCGCCCGGGCAATGGTGGCGGCCGCGTCGAGCCACGGATCTAGGACGGAGCCCTCGCCAATGTGTGAATTGCTGGGCATGAGTGCCAACGTCCCCACCGATATCGTCTTCAGCTTCACAGGCCTGATGCAGCGCGGCGGGCGTACCGGGCCGCACCGCGATGGCTGGGGCATTGCCTTCTACGAAGGGCGTGGCCTGCGCCTGTTCCAGGACCCGGCCGCGAGCAGCGAGTCGGAGGTGGCCAACCTGGTGCAGCGTTACCCGATCAAGAGCGAAGTGGTTATTGGCCATATCCGCCAGGCCAACGTCGGCAAGGTCTGCCTGTCCAACACCCACCCCTTCGTGCGTGAGCTGTGGGGACGCAACTGGTGCTTCGCGCACAACGGCCAGCTCGCCGATTTCAGTGGCGAGAAGACGTTCTACCGCCCGGTCGGCGACACTGACAGCGAAGCCGCCTTCTGCGACCTGCTCAACCGCGTGCGTGCGGCATTCCCCGAGCCCGTTGAGGTCGAGGCGCTGCTGCCGGTGCTGGTCGAGGCCTGCGCAGGCTACCGCGCGAAGGGCGTGTTCAACTGCCTGCTCAGCGACGGCGACTGGCTGTTCTGCTTCTGTTCGACCAAGCTGGTACACATTACCCGACGCGCGCCTTTTGGTGCCGCGCGGTTGAAGGATGTCGACCTGATCGTGGATTTTCAATCGGAAACCACGCCCAATGACGTGGTCACGGTGATCGCCACCGAGGCCCTGACCGAAAACGAGACCTGGCAGCGTTACGAGCCGGGTCAATGGGCCCTGTGGCGGCACGGCGAGTGCGTCGCCAAAGGCTAAGGACAGAGCATGTTCAGAAGTTACCTGCGTTTGCTGCTGTTCACCTTCGGCCTGCTGGCCGGTGTCCAGGTGCCCGGCCTGGTCAAGGACTACAGCCAGCGGGTCGAGGCGCACATGCTCGAGTCGCGCGAAGCGCTGGCGGGCTTCCAGGAAACCGCCGAGCGCTTCTTCAAGGGCGATCTGCAGGCGTTGGTGCGCCATTACCGTACCAGCGACGACCCGGTGTTCAACAGTGACGCCAACAGCATCGAAAGCCTGATGATTCGCAACCAGTTGCTGGAAAACGAATGGCAGGCGCTGCAAGGCAGTTGGGCCAGCCGCAGCTGGCATGTGCTGGTGCAGGCCGATCCGCAGCTGCGCGAAGAGACGCTCAAGGGCTATAGCTACCAGATCCTGCTGGTGCCCGAGGCGATCGGCTGGGGGATTGCCAGCGGCTTCCTGCTGGCGTTCCTGGTCGAGAGCCTGTTGCTGGGGATCGGTTGGGTGATCCTGGGCGGGCGGCGTCGGGCGGTGAAGGAAAGCTGGCGCTAGGCTGCCGGTATTTCGTTGCCGGGGCGGGCCTCATCGCGGGACGAGCCCGCTCCCACAGTGTTGGACCTTGCGGGAGCTACTGTCCTGTTCAAAATCTAAAGGCCAGCTCAATCCCTGTGGGAGCGGCGGTTCGCCGCTGCGACTTGTCCCGCGATAAGGCCGAAACTGACACATCCCTGGCTCAGACCAGCACGATCCGCTGCACCCCCACATCCTGCGCATAGCGCTCCAGCACCTGCCGGCACAACCCCACCACTTCATCGACCAGCTCCACCCCGGTCTGCCACGACACCACCAGCTCCAGGCTAGGCGGTGGCTGCAGCCCGGTCAGCAGCACCAGTTCGCCGCGTGCCAGCTCTGCGGCGACCAGCGCCGGGGGCAGGGCGCCGATGCCGAAGCCGTCGCGCAGCAACCGGGTGATGGCCGACACCGAGTTTACGCAGTTCAGCCGCGGCGTCTCGCTCCCCGCGCTCTGCAGCAGGCTGAACACCTCCTGGTGCGGCCGTGAGTTGCGCGAAAAGGTGATGATCCGCTCGCGCGCCAGTTCGGCCAGCGATGCATAGTCGCGATGGTGCGGTGAGCCGGTGGCGACGATCCAACCCATCGGGTAGCGCGCAAGGTCCAGGCTGCGGATGCTTTCCTGGCGCAGCAGGTCGGTCTGCAGGATCACGTCGAGAAAACCCTTCTGCAACTGGTCGCGCAGGTTCAGCGAGGTGTCGGCGACCAACTCGATTTCCACTTGCGGGTAGCGCTCGGTCAACTCGGCCACCAAGGCGCTCATCCAGGTGTGGATCACCGTGTCCATGACCCCCAGGCGGATCCGGCCGACCACGGCCCGTTCGCCGCCCAGCGACTGTTTCATCGCCTTGGCGGTGTCGAGCATGCGCTCGGCGTACTCCAGCACCTTGCTGCCTTCCGGTGTCAGGCTGACGCCGCGCGAGTCGCGCAGCAGCAGCTTCACGTCCAGGTCGGCCTCCAGCGCGGCGATGCGGCTGGACACCGAGGCCTGGGTGGTGAACAGCTTCTCGGCCGTAAGGCGAAAGCTCTTGAGCCGGGCGACCCAGACGAAGGTTTCGAGAAATCGCAGGTTCATCGTGTGCTCGCAGGGCAGGGCGATCAGGTTTTCTTGTTCCAGACCGACGGTTTTTCTCGTTGGACGCAGGTTGCGCGGGCTTTGAACAATAGCGTCCAGGCCGCGACCACGCAGTCGTTCCTCAAACAATACCAACAAGCCGAGGCATCCATGAACCCCACCGGCGTACAGCAGCAGGCACCCGCCCGATCTTCGGGCGGGCCCTTTGCCTGGTACCGTGACATCGACTCCCAGCAACGACGCACCTTCTGGAGCTGCAAGATCGGCTATGGCCTGGACGGCATGGACACGCAGATGCTCAGCTTCGTCATCCCCACCCTGATCATGATCTGGGGCATCAGCACTGCCGAAGCCGGCCTGATCCACACCAGCACCCTGATCGCCTCGGCCATCGGCGGCTGGGTCGCCGGTATCCTCTCCGACCGCATTGGCCGCGTACGTACCCTGCAACTGACCGTGCTGTGGTTCGCCTTCTTCACCTTCCTCTGCGGCTTCGCCCAGAGCTACGAGCAGTTACTGATCGCCCGCACCCTGATGGGCTTTGGCTTCGGTGGCGAGTGGACCGCCGGTGCAGTGCTGATCGGCGAGGTGATCCGTGCCCAGGACCGCGGCAAGGCAGTGGGCATGGTGCAATCGGGCTGGGCCATCGGCTGGGGCCTGACCGCGATCCTCTACGCCTTGTTGTTCTCCTGGCTGCCGGCCGAACAGGCCTGGCGTGCGCTGTTCCTGCTCGGGTTGTTGCCGGCGATCTTCGTGATCTTCGTGCGCCGCATGGTCAAGGACCCGGAGGTCTACCGCGAAGCCAAGAGCGCGGAAAAGCCTGAAGCGCCTCCGCACTTCTACGAAATCTTCGCCTCCGGCATGCTCTGGACCACGATCCGCGCTTCGCTGCTGACCACCGGCGCCCTGGGTGGCTACTACGCCATCACCTCGTGGCTGCCGACCTTCCTCAAGAACGAGCGTGGCCTGAGCGTGCTGGGCACTGGTGGCTACCTGGCCATGGTCATCGTCGGCTCCTACATCGGCTATGTGATCAGCGCCTACCTCAGTGACCTGCTGGGGCGTCGCAAGAATTTCATCCTGTTCGCGGTGGGTTCGTTCGTCATTGTCCTGCTCTACACGCAGGTGCCGGTCAGTGACGGCGTGATGCTGTGGCTGGGTTTCCCGCTGGGCTTCTTCGCCTCGGGCATCTTCAGCGGCATGGGGGCTTTTCTCACCGAACTGTTCCCCACGCGCATCCGTGGCTCGGGGCAGGGCTTCTGCTACAACATCGGCAAGGTGCTGGCGGCGATGTTCCCGCTGCTGATCGGCCTGCTCGGCGAGAAGATCCCGTTGGGCCTGGGTATCGGCGCATTCGCTGCGGTGTCCTATGGCATCGTGATCGTCGCCGCCCTGAGCCTGCCAGAAACCCGCGGCAAAGAACTGAAGGCGCGTTAAGGTAGACCTATGAACAGCACAACAGGAGTTCGACAGGTGAACCGCCTGCTTCTCAATTGCGACATGGGCGAGAGTTTCGGCAACTGGCGCATGGGCCTGGACGCCGAGGTCATGCCCTTCGTGGACTGCGCCAACATCGCCTGTGGCTACCATGCCGGCGACCCCGGCACCATGCGCCGCACCGTGGCCTTGGCGCTGCAGCATGGCGTGACCATCGGTGCGCACCCGGCCTACCCGGACCTGGTCGGCTTCGGCCGCCGCTCGATGGCCTGCAGCGACGACGAGATTCGCGACCTGCTGCACTACCAGATCGGCGCCCTGGACGGCATCTGCAAGGTGCTCGGTGGCCGCGTGGCCTACGTCAAGCCGCACGGCGCGCTGTACAACGACATGATGGCCGACCCGCAGAAGCTGCGCGCGGTGCTGGAGGCTGTGGCCGCTTATGACGCAGACCTGCCGCTGATGCTGATGGCCACCGCCGACGACAGCGCTGCACAGGCCCTGGGCGACGAGATCGGGGTGCCGCTGTGGTTCGAAGCGTTCGCTGACCGCGCCTACACCGCCAGCGGCCACCTGGTGTCGCGTCGCCTGCCCGGTGCCGTGCACCATGACCCGGCCCTGGTGGTCGAACAGGCCGTGCGCCTGGCCCGTGGCGAGGCATTGGTGGCCAATGATGGCAGCGCGCTGCGGCTCAATGCTGCCACCTTGTGTGTGCATGGCGACAACGAAAGCTCGGTGGCTGCGGTGCGGCAGATCCGCCAGGCCCTCGACGCGTTGCAGGCATGAGGATGTCGCGATGAAGCCACGTATCGAAGTGGTGGCGATCGACAGCCTGATGGTGCGGCTGTTCGACACCATCGATGAGGGCAACATGCCGTGGATCCTCGCCGCCAGCCAGCGCCTGCGCGCAGCGTTCGGTGAGCACCTGATCGACCTGGTGCCGTCCTACACCACGCTGATGCTGCAGTCGGACCTGGCGCCAGGTGAGGCGCGCGCGCGAATTGGCCAGGCGCTGGAAGGCTTGCAGCCGGATACAGGCCACAGTGGTCGGCGTCACGAGATTCCGGTGTGGTACCACGCCAGCGTCGGCCCGGAGCTGGCGCTGCTGGCCGCACGCAGTGGCCTGAGCGAAGACGAGGTGATCCGCCTGCACTGCGCGCGTGACTACCCGGTGTTCGCCCTGGGCTTCGCACCGGGGTTCGGTTTCATGGGGCTGGTGGACGAGCGCCTGGCCACGCCGCGCCTGAGCACACCGCGCAAGCGTGTCGCAGCCGGTAGCGTGGGCATCGCCGAGCGGCAGACGGCGGCTTACCCTGCGATGTCGCCGGGGGGCTGGAACCTGATCGGGCGCACGCCGGTGCGTCTGTTCGACCGCGAGCGTGATGGCTACAGCCTGCTGCAGCCAGGGGATCGGGTACGTTTCGTGGCGGTGTCGCACACCGAATTCATGGCATTGGGCGGCGATGACCGTCCGTTGGAGGCGCTGGCATGAGGCAGTTGAGGATCGAAGCCAGCAACGCGCTGTGCCAGCTACAGGACGCCGGGCGCCTGGGTGTGCGGCATCTGGGTGTGACCCAGGGCGGGGCGCTGGACTGGGTGGCGATGAACTGGGCCAACTGGCTGCTGGGCAATGCCTTGGACGCGCCAGTGGTGGAGGTGGCGCTGGGTGGTTTGAGCCTGCTCGCCGAGCAGGACTGTGTGCTGGCCCTGACCGGCGCCGATCTGGACGCCAGGATCGACGACCAGCCGCTGGCGCCCTGGCGCAGCTTCGCCCTGCACAAGGGCCAACGGCTGACGCTGCGGCAGCCGCGTCAGGGTGTACGTGCCTACTTGGCGGCACCGGGCGGTTTTGCCGGCGAAGCCGTGCTGGGCAGTTGTTCGACGGTGGCGCGTGAAGCGCTCGGTGGCATCGAGGGGCGCGGCGAGGCGCTGGCCAAGGGGCAGGCTCTGCGCTTTGTCGAGGGCGCCCCGGCCTTGCGTGAAGTACCCGAAGCCTTGCGTCCGCTGTATCCGGCCAAGCCGGTACTGGACCTGGTGATGGGCGCGCAGATCGGCGACTTCAGCGGCACCAGCCTGTTCGAGGCCTTCAACAGCGACTGGACGCTGGACAGCCGTGCCGACCGCATGGGCAGCCGCCTGTTGGGGCCGCAACTGGTCTACCAGGGCGCGCCGATGATTTCCGAAGGTATTCCGCTGGGCGCCGTGCAGGTGCCGCCGGATGGGCAGCCGATCGTGCTGCTCAATGATCGCCAGACCATTGGCGGCTATCCGCGGCTGGGGGCGTTGACGCCGCTGGCGCTGGCGCAGTTGGCCCAGTGCATGCCGGGGGCGGTCGTGCGGTTTCGGGCGGTGGTGCAGGAGACGGCCTGGCGGGAGCAGCAGGGGTATCTGCAGCGCTGGGCGTGAGCTTTCGGGCGCTATCGCGGGGCAAGCCCACAGATAACCCACTGTTCGCAGGGACGGTAGGGTATCTGTGGGAGAAACTGTTTTGTTCAAAATCTAAAGGCCAGCCCAATCCCTGTGGGAGCGGGCTTG
>NZ_JBNFMU010000108.1:0-12965 GCF_049942315.1 Pseudomonas wayambapalatensis | reverse complement strand
TTGCCGGTGATCGCGGGACAAGTCGGAGCGCCGAACCGCCGCTCCCAGGGATTGGGCTGGTCTTCCTGCAGGAATCGCGATTGGGCTGCGCAGCAGCCCCTAACCCTCACCCAGGATCTCGACCACCTCGATGGACAGATCCCCCGCAGGCCGCCGCCATACCACTTCATCCCCAGGCCTTGCGCCAAGCAGCGCCCGCCCCAGCGGTGAACCCCAGTTGATTAGCCCGCGCGCTGCATCGGCCTGATCTTCCCCGACCAGTTGCACCTTGTGCTCCTCATCCTGCTCATCGACAAACCTCACCCGGCTGCCGATCTGGACCTTGTCCTGCGAGATCGCAGGTGGCACCACCTGGGCGCTCTGTACGCGTGTGCGGAAGTAGCGCAGGTCGCGCTCGGTATCGGCCAGGCGCTGTTTGTCGGCATGCTCACCCTGGGCTTGCAGATCGCTGTGCAGGGCAATGAGCGCCGCCACGCGTTGCTGCAGTTGCGCAAGACCGCTGGCGGTGACGTAGTTGGGCTGGTCGCTGACCCGTCGCTCCACCGGCTGGCTGGCCTGGGCGGCGGCCTGGTCTTCGTTGACGAATGCTCGGCTCATGAACGGCCTCCTTGTTTCTGGAGACCATGGTGAGGGTTGTCGAGTTTCCCTGAATGTCTGGCTGCGACCTAATTGTGACGATAGGCGCGCGCTGCACCGCGGTCTTTTTCCTGCTGCCATTCGCGGTCACGCTCGTCCCAGTAGCGCTCTCGGTACTGGCGCGTGTCTTCGCTGTTCTGCATGGCATGGCACTGACGAAAACCATCGTCCCAACCGCTTTCGTAGCGACGATCGTGGAGGTAGCGCGGGACGTCCTTGCGAAAATCTCCGACCATCAGCCCCGCTGCCTGGCGGCCACTGCTGCAGCCGTCCTGGAAACCATCGGCATAGGCCGGTGGGTAGCCCTGGTCGAGCATCTGCTCGCGGGTGGACTGGCAGCCGACCAACAGCAGGGTTATCCACAGGGCGAAACCGTACCGCGACATAGACACTGGACCTCCGGGTGATAGGGGAAGTCTAGGTCGTGGATTGTCGCGGCGATGTCAAAACGCCGTCGAAGGATTGCACGTCATGATGCGAATCCCTGTGGCCCCACGCAAAGGTATCAGTACTGGTACCACTTCAACTCCAGCATCACCTCGTTCTGCGCGGTGGCCAGGTGGCTGAACTCGCGCTTGGCGCTCAACCTCAGGCCCAGGTTCTGCGAAATCTCCCACTGCTGGTTCAGGCTCAGGCTGCGCCGCACTTCACCATTGGTGAAGTAATCGCCTTTTGCCTCCAGGGTCATGTTGCCCAGCCCGTTGCGCCACAGCAGGCCACCATTGAAACCGGCCGCCGGCGAGATGAACTCGGCGAAGTCATTGTGATGTTCGACCCGCACCGTACCGAGGGCAAAGCCCAGCAGGCCGTCGGCAAGCTGCCAGGTCCCACCGCCGCCGCCGTTGACGTGGCTGACCAGCACCTCGTCGTCATGCTTGCCCGGCACCCGCTCGAGGCCGCCAGCCACCTGCCACGACCAGGGCTTGAGCAGTTCGTTGCGCGGGGTCAGTGAGCGGATGGTGGCCAGGTCCAGGCGTTGCACCTGCCAGTCGTTGCCCTCGTACTGGCGCAGCTTGAGCTGGAGGATCTCGATCTGTGCGCCGAGCGGGAAGCCGTAGGCGTTGTCGTTGAGGTCGTGGTAGGCCATGCGCAAGCCGTACTCGGCGAAGGCGCGGTCTTCGCGGGTGCCGACACCCAGCTGCCAGGTACGCGACTGATGACCGTCCTCGGGCAGGCCGGGGCGTTCGATCTGCAGCGGTGGCGGCGGGTTGCGGTTGATCGCCCGCAGCAGCTCGAAGCTGCGCCTGGCCTGTTCGGGGTCACGCTCCTGGCCGGTGGCGCGGTAGCGTTCCAGGCGATAGGCGGCATCTTGTACCAAAGCCTGGCGTTCGCGTGGCAGGGCGGTGAACTCGGGGCTCTGCAATTGCGCAGTGTCGGCGCTGACGGCCAATACCTGCTGCTTTTCGTGATGGTCCAGTGGCTCGGCGCGGGCCAGCAGCTCGCGTTCGCGCGATGGCCGGTAGCGCACATCGGACACCAGCCCCGACTGCTTGACTGCCTTGACCGTATCGGTAGGGATGGCGGTGAGCGGGAACTGCGAGGTCAGGTCCAGCCCGGGGCGGGCGACCTGCAGCAGCTCCAGCAGGCGGTAGGAGCAGTTCTCGTCGAAGAAGAAATAGTCGAACTGCACCTGCTTGAGTTCCCAGACGTGCTCGACCATGCGCCCGGTCTCTTCAGGCGTCAGGTCCAGCTGGTACTCCCACAGGTCGCGGTTCTCCAGACTGCGGTATTCGGAGAGTTTCTCCTGGTACGGCATCATCGCGAACAGCCCGGGGTAGCCGCCCATCAGGCCTTTCCAGGCGTAGAGGATGCTGTTGTCGCTGCCTTCGATATAGGCGCCGAAGTTGATCGCGTAGCTGAGCAGCGTGGTGTCGTTGCTGCGGGTGTCGGCCTTGTCGATGCGCAGCAGGGTATGGCCGAACATCGAGGACGGGCTGTTGAGGTAGGCCGCCGGGAAGATCAGCACCGCGCTGTGCGGTGCGACGTCGGCGTACCAGCGGCTGTATTCCTGGCAGTCCGGGGTCGGCAGGTCGCTGAGCTGCAGTTGCTCGCGTAGCCAGCGGGTGCGCGCCGGAAAGACGCATTGGGCGTGTTTGTCGCCCAGGCTGGACGGGGCATACAGCGCATCGACCGTGGCCCGCAGTTCGCGATCCGGATGATGGGCGCCGTCCTCGGCGAGAAAGAATTTGTCGTCGTCCACATAACTGCGCCAACCGCCCAGCTTGGCGGTTTCGTAGTGACCCAGCGCGATCCAGTAGCGGTCGGCGGCCAACTGCTGCACGCGCGCGTCATCCAATGAAGGTGCCGCGTAGGCAGAGGCGCAGGCGCATAACGTCAGGTAGGCGAAGCGTTTGAGCATATCGGGCAACTACTTCTGAATGATGCCGAAGGGAGGCGGGCGAAACCCGCCCCGCAAGCGGGGCGGGCAGGTCGAACTTACGCTTCGGTAGCGTACTTCGCCAGTTGCGGATCCTTTTTCAGGACCGCGATGGTGTTGTTGTGGACATCTTCGGCAGTGACGTTGGCGCTGCTGAAGATCTGCTGGAAGTGGTCGTGGGTGACCGAGGCGAAGTGCGCGCGGTCTTCGGGTTTGACGCCCAGTACCACGGCGTAGGTGGTCAGGGCTTCGCCCTGGCCCTGAGCCATGTCTTCGGACAGTTCGTTCATGGTGCCATTCATGGCCAGCCACGATTTACCGCCGTAGGTGAGCGCTGCCTTGGTGGAGCAGCCGTTGGTGCCGGAGGTCATGCCGAAGGTGGCGTTACCGGAGGTGCCGTTGGTGGTGGAGGCCAGGAAGTGCGCCGGAGTGCCGCGCTGGCCTTCGAACAGCAGGTTGCCCCAACCGCAGTTCGGGCCGCCTGGCGCTTCGGCCATGGCATTGATCGAAACCGCGGCGAACAAGGTACCCAGAAGAATCCGTTTCATAGCGTTATTCTCTTTTTCGATACGTATCAATGATCAGGGTTGTCTGGCAGTTCACTGCCAGGACGGGGAAGCGTTTTACCCACCCGCGCAGTTTGGAGTTTAGGCACGATCCAATAGTTGCGTAGTTGATTGCGAAAAAATCTTGGACAAACCTTTTTAACGCCTGCGACATAAAGTCCCGCGGAGCCTTGCAAGGCGCGCGCCCCCGGCGCCAGAATGCTGCGTATCCGCCCCGCCGAAGTAAGGAAACCCAATGCCCGATCCTGTTGCTGCGCGCCTGCGTCTCGCGCCCGAAGCCCTGACCCGGCGTTTTTCCCCCGAGCAGTTTGCCTTCACCAACACCGATGATCTGGAGCCGTTTCGCGGAGTACTGGGCCAGGAGCGTGCCGTCGAGGCCCTGCAGTTCGGCGTGGCCATGCCACGCCCTGGCTACAACGTCTATGTGATGGGCGAGCCGGGCACCGGCCGCTTCTCCTTCGTCAAGCGCTACCTCAAGGCCGAGGGCAAGCGCCAGCAGACCCCGGCCGACCGGGTCTACGTCAACAATTTCGAAGACACCCGCGAGCCGCGTGCGCTGGAGTTGCCGGCAGGCACTGCTGGCGAGTTCATCGCCGACATGAACGGTTTGATCGGCAACCTGCTGGCGACCTTTCCGGCGGTGTTCGAGCACCCGTCCTACCAGCAGAAGAAGGGCGCCATCGATCGCGCCTTCAACCAGCGCTACGACCGTGCCCTGGATGTGATCGAACGCGCGTCGCTGGAAAAGGACGTGGCGCTGTACCGCGACGCCAGCAATGTCGCCTTCACCCCCATGGCCGAAGGCAAAGCGCTGGATGAGGCCGAGTTCGCCCAGTTGCCTGAAGAGGTCCGCGAGCAGTTCCACGAAGACATCGCCGAGCTGGAGGAGCGTCTCAACGAGGAACTGTCCAGCCTGCCGCAGTGGAAGCGCGAGTCGAACAACCAGCTGCGCGAACTGAACGAAGAAACCATCACCCTGGCCCTGCAACCGCTGCTGGCCCCTCTGTCGGAGAAGTACGCCGAGAACGCTGCGGTGTGCGCTTACCTGCAGTCGGTGCAGTTGAACCTGCTGCGCACCGTGGTCGAGCAACTGGTCGACGATGCCAAGACCGACGCGGTGGCGCGCAAGATGCTCGAGGAGCAGTACGCGCCAAGCCTGGTGGTGGGGCATCCGGTCAATGGCGGCGCGCCAGTAGTGTTCGAGCCGCACCCGACCTACGACAACCTGTTCGGTCGCATCGAGTACAGCACCGACCAGGGCGCGCTTTCCACCTCCTACCGCCAGCTGCGTCCCGGTGCATTGCACCGCGCCAACGGCGGCTTCCTGATCCTGGAAGCGGAGAAGATGCTGGGCGAGCCCTTCGTCTGGGATGCGCTCAAGCGTGCGTTGCAGTCGCGCAAGCTGAAAATGGAGTCTCCCCTGGGCGAGCTGGGGCGCATCGCCACCGTCACCCTGACGCCGCAGATGATCCCGCTCAACGTCAAGCTGGTGATCATCGGCTCGCGTCAGCTCTATTACGCGCTGCAGGATCACGACTCGGACTTCCAGGAGATGTTCCGCGTACTGGTCGACTTCGACGAAGACATGCCGATGGTCGACGAGAACCTCGAGCAGTTCGCCCAACTGCTGCGCACGCGCACCAATGAAGAGGGCATGGCGCCGCTGACCAGCGATGCCGTGGCGCGCCTGGCGACCTTCAGCGCGCGCCTGGCCGAGAACCAGTCGCGCCTGTCGGCGCGTATCGGCGACCTGTTCCAACTGGTCAGCGAGGCGGACTTCATCCGCCAGTTGGCCAACGACGAGATGACCGATGCCGGACACATCGAGCGCGCGCTCAAGGCCAAGGCGACCCGCACCGGGCGGGTGTCGCAGCGGGTGCTCGATGACATGCTCGCCGGCATCATCCTGATCGACAGCGAAGGCGCTGCCATCGGCAAGTGCAACGGCCTGACGGTACTGGAGGTCGGCGATTCGGCATTCGGCATGCCTGCGCGGATCTCCGCCACGGTCTACCCGGGCGGCAGCGGCATCGTCGACATCGAGCGTGAGGTCAACCTCGGCCAGCCGATCCACTCCAAAGGCGTGATGATCCTCACCGGTTACCTGGGCAGCCGCTATGCCCAGGAGTTCCCCCTGGCGATCTCGGCGAGCATCGCGCTGGAGCAGTCCTATGGCTACGTGGACGGCGACAGTGCTTCGCTTGGCGAGGCCTGTACGCTGATCTCGGCGTTGTCGCGCACGCCACTCAAGCAGTGCTTCGCCATCACCGGTTCGATCAACCAGTTCGGCGAAGTGCAGGCGGTGGGCGGGGTCAACGAGAAGATCGAAGGCTTCTTCCGCCTGTGCGAAGCGCGTGGCCTGACCGGCGAGCAAGGGGTGATCATCCCGCGCGCCAACGTCGCCACGTTGATGCTCGACGAGCGCGTGCTGCAGGCGGTCGAGGCCGGGCGCTTCCATGTCTATGCGGTGAGCCAGGCCGATGAGGCGCTGAGCCTGCTGGTGGGCGAGGACGCTGGTGCGCCCGACGAGAAGGGCGAGTTCCCCGAAGGCAGCGTCAATGCAAGGGTGGTCGAGCGCCTTCGGGCCATCGCCGAGATGATCAGCGAGGAAGAGATCAAGGACGCCGAAAAGGAACGGCTGGAGGAGATGGTGGCTGAGGCCAAGCCTGCCTGAGTCAATAAACCGGCGCTGGCGGCCAAGTGCTACCGTTCAGCGCCGGTTTTCCAGCAATGCTCACCTGTCATCTATGCTGGAACTTAAGGAGTTGTCAGGGTTCAGGATGGAAACAGCCTGTCGTGCAGGCTGAACTGGGCTTCTCAGAGGGGACGCCGCCATGCGCAACCTCAGCCTCACCCGCCAGTGCCTTGGCCTGGTGACCCGCATCGAGTGCAGCATCCGTCCGCTGGCCGGCGACAACGGCATGTGGACCTTGCTGTTTGCCGCCGGCATGGCCGGTGAGCAGCCTTCGGCGATCAAGGCGCAAGGGCCGTTTCATGGGCCGATGGTGGCCGAATCGGTGATGAACGCCATTGTCGACAGCTTGACCCTGCACGGCTACCAGGTGGCCGAAGATCCGCAAATCTGGTGCCTGCACTTGCAGGCGCAATTGCGGCGGATCAATGGCGAGCGTTGTCGCAACCTTGGGGACTACCAGTTCCGTCCGGACAATTGAAGAGGGCTCTGCGGCAACCCGCCGCAGACTTTTGCTGTCATAGATGGCTGGCTATACTCGCGCACGCTTTTTCAGTCATCTCATGAGCCCCTATCCTCCATGGAACGTATTCTCGAAAACGCGATGTATGCCTCCCGCTGGCTACTCGCTCCGATCTATTTCGGCCTGTCCCTGGGCCTGCTGGCGCTGGCGCTGAAATTCTTTCAGGAAGTGGTCCACGTCCTGCCCAACGTCTTTGCGCTGAGCGAGGCGGACCTGATCCTCGTGATCCTTTCGCTGATCGACATGTCGCTGGTCGGCGGCCTGTTGGTGATGGTGATGATCTCCGGCTACGAGAACTTCGTCTCGCAACTGGACATCGACGAGAGCAAGGAGAAGCTCAACTGGCTGGGCAAGATGGATTCTTCTTCGCTGAAGATGAAGGTTGCCGCGTCGATCGTGGCCATTTCCTCGATTCACCTGCTGCGCGTGTTCATGGATGCGCAGAACATCTCCACCGACTACCTGATGTGGTACGTGATCATCCACATGACCTTCGTGGTCTCGGCTTTCTGCATGGGTTATCTGGACAAGCTGACCAAGCATTGAGTCGGTGAAGGCCGTTTCGCGGGTTTACCCGCGAAAGGCACGACGCGGCCCGACCGACGGCCCCTTGCCTAATCCCAGCTTCTGTACAAAAAATGAGCACTCATGCGGGGTTTGCGCAGCGAGGTGCATTCATGAATCTGCATCAGCTCAATTCCGAGGCCAGGGCCGGCCACGTCGATGAACTCAACCTGATCGCCATCGAAGGTGGTGACTACCTGCTCGAGGCCCGGATCAAGGGGCATGCCCATCCTCTCCACGCCCCCCGCGGAGAGCGCTTGAGGGTGCACTCGGTCGAAGATGCACGATTGCTCCTGAAAGCCCTGCCGATGCTGTCGATGAATCTGGTGCACTGGTCGGTGCAGGATGAGATGTGCGGCATGGGCAGCCACCCGGAGGAAGACCTCAAGGTCCCGATTTCCCAGCGTTCTGCCTGGTAGCTGCTTCGCGCAGCCCCAGTGTGCTAGGCTGCTTGCCCTTTTCACCAAGGGCGCGGATGCAGTGCGCCCTTAAGCGGAGCAAGCCAATGTCCGAACTCAACCTGTCCACCGACGAATCCCGCGTCAGCTACGGCATCGGCCGTCAGCTGGGCGGCCAGCTGCGCGACAACCCGCCACCGGGTGTGAGCCTGGAAGCGATCCTGGCCGGCCTGACCGACGCCTTCAACGGTGCCGACAGCCGCGTCAGCGAAGCCGACCTGTCTGCCAGCTTCAAGGTTATCCGCGAAGTGATGCAGGCCGAAGCTGCCGCCAAGGCCGAGGCCGCCGCCGCCGAGGGCAAGGCCTTCCTGGTCGAGAACGCCAAGCGTGATGGCATCACCACCCTGGCCTCGGGCCTGCAGTTCGAAGTGCTGACCGCAGGTAGCGGTGCCAAGCCGAGCCGCGAAGACAACGTGCGTACCCACTACCACGGCACCCTGATCGACGGCACCGTGTTCGACAGCTCCTACGAGCGCGGCCAGCCTGCCGAATTCCCGGTAGGTGGCGTGATCGCTGGCTGGACCGAGGCGCTGCAACTGATGAACGCGGGCAGCAAATGGCGCCTGTACGTGCCGAGCGAGCTGGCCTATGGCGCGCAAGGCGTTGGTAGCATCCCGCCGCACAGCGTGCTGGTGTTCGACGTCGAGCTGCTCGACGTTCTGTAAGACTGCGTCGTCTTCATCGCGGGACCAGCCCGCTCCCACATGTGCCCCGCAGGCTCTAATGCGCAGGTGTACTGGTGGGAGCAACTGTCTTGTTCAAAATCTAAAGACCAGCCCAATCCCTGTGGGAGCGGGCTTGTCCCGCGAAGAGGCCGGTAATGCCGGCCTCAATTCCAATCCGTTCCCCCTGGGCGCAACGCCCGCGCATAGCAGAACAGAAACAGATTCCTCACCAGTTCCTTCAGTACTCCAGGCTCGCTCGAGCTCAGGCCGTTGAGGTCCAGGTCGCCCTGGTCACGCAGTTCGTCGAGTGCTTCTTCCTCGAGCACGGCACAGACTTCGCCGGTCTCGCGATGGAGGATGCGCAGGTAGGGATGGGGGCGGTCGAGCCAGGCGTCGATCAGGTAGGTCATGGCTATTCTCCTTGGAAAACTTTCCAATGAGAATAATTCTTATTATCAAAATAGCAAGTGACTATTGGATTAATTCTGCCAAAGGGTGCAGATGATCCTGTTGCAGGATCTGTCAGGGCCACCCGAGGGCGGCCCTGCAAATAGCCTCAGACCTTGCGCACGAACTCGGACTTGAGCTTCATCGCGCCGATGCCGTCGATCTTGCAATCGATGTCGTGATCGCCGTCGCACAGGCGGATGTTCTTGACCTTGGTGCCGACCTTGACCACCAGCGAAGAGCCCTTGACCTTGAGGTCCTTGATCACGGTGACGGTGTCGCCATCCTGCAGGACGTTGCCGACCGAATCCTTTTTCACCACGTCATCGCTGTTCGCCTCGGCGTCGCCGATGGCCGACCATTCGTGGGCGCATTCGGGGCAGATCAGTTGGGTGCCATCCTCGTAGGTGTATTCGGAGTTGCAGGCGGGGCAGGGCGGCAAAGTGCTCACTTCGGTTCCTTGGTGTACAGAGGGTTAAAGGCGCACATTGTATAAGGTTTGCGGCGAAAATGTTTTTTGTCCGCACAAAAGCATTCGCGGGCAAGCCAGCTCCCACAAAAGGCCTGATGTACTTGGGCCCTGTGGGAGCGGGCTTGCCCGCGAATGAAGACGATGCGATCTATCAGTGCGTACGCGCGACCGCGAACTCGCTCAGCTCGACCAGCGCATCACGATATTCGCTTGCCGGCAGCACTTCCAGGCAGGCGATGGCACGGGCGACGTAGTCGCGGGCCATCTGTGCGGTGTAGTCGAGCGCGCCGGAGGCTTCGACGGCGATGCGGATCTGCTCGAGGTCTTCCAGGCCACCCTTCTGGATGGCCTGGCGCACCAGCGCCGCCTGCTCTGGCGTGCCTTCGCGCATGGTGTAGATCAGCGGCAGGGTAGGCTTGCCTTCGGCCAGGTCGTCGCCGACGTTCTTGCCCAGGGTTTCGGAGTCGCCCTTGTAGTCGAGCAGGTCATCGACCAGCTGGAAGGCCACGCCCAGGTGGTCGCCGAAGGTACGCAGGGCCTCGCGCTGTTCGTCGCTGGCGCCGGCCAGCGCCGCGGCGCTGTGGGTCGAGGCTTCGAAGAGCATGGCGGTCTTGCCGCGGATGACGTCCATGTACACTTCTTCGGTGGTGCTGGCATCGCGCACGCGCGACAGCTGCAGCACTTCACCCTCGGCGATCACCCGGGTGGCCTTGGAGAGGATCTGCATGACCGGCATCGAGCCCAGCTCGACCATCATCTCGAACGAGCGCGAATAGAGGAAGTCGCCGACCAGCACGCTCGGGGCGTTGCCCCACAGGGCGTTGGCGGTGGAGCGGCCGCGGCGCATGCCGGACATGTCGACCACATCGTCGTGCAGCAGGGTGGCGGTGTGCAGGAATTCGATGGTCGCGGCCAGCAGGCGCAGGTCGTCGCCTTCGCGGCCCAGGGCCTTGCCGCACAGCAGCACCAGCAATGGGCGCAGGCGCTTGCCACCAGCGGATGTGATATAGTCGCCGATCTTCGATACCAGCGGCACGCGCGAGGTCAGCTGCTTCTTGATGATCTCGTCGACGGCGCTGAAATCGTCAGCTACCGCGCGGTAGAAGGATTGGGGTTGCATCGGCTGCTCCATTGAGGTTGCGCGGCATGCTAGGTCGCGGGTCCCGGTGTGTCAAGGCGCGCTGCCTGCACCCTCGGGGCGGCACTTGCAAGGCTTTGCCGGGTTGCGTACAATCGCGCACCCTAACTTCCTGGGCAGCACCTGCCTTACGCAATTGCACCGGGCCGTTCCAGCCTTGTGCAGCCATGCCAGCCAATACTCATCATATAAAGCGCTGGGTGAGCAGGATTATCGGAGATTCAAAATGTCCTACGCAGTAATCGTTACCGGCGGCAAGCAGTACAAAGTCGCTGAAGGTGAATTCCTCAAGATCGAGAAACTGGAAGTCGCCACTGGCGAATCCGTGACTTTCGATCGCGTTCTGCTGGTTGCCAACGGTGAAGAAGTCACCATCGGTGCTCCAGTCGTCGCTGGCGCCAAAGTAGTGGCCGAAGTGGTTTCGCAAGGCCGCCACGACAAGGTTCGCATCATCAAGTTCCGTCGTCGTAAGCACCACATGAAGCGCATGGGCCACCGCCAGTGGTTCACCGAGATCAAAATCACCGGTATCCAGGCTTAATCCCCTAGGTCCCCTGAATTTATTTGGAGAATTGAACCATGGCTCACAAGAAGGCTGGTGGTAGTACTCGTAACGGTCGCGACTCAGAATCGAAACGCCTTGGCGTGAAGATGTATGGCGGCCAGGTTATCAAGCCGGGCAACATCATCGTCCGTCAGCGCGGCACCGAATTCCACGCTGGCTACGGCGTTGGCATGGGCAAGGATCACACCCTGTTCGCCAAAATCGACGGCGTGATCAAGTTCGAGAAGAAAGGCGAGTTCAACCGCCGTTACGTGAGCATCGTCGCCGCTTAATCGCGACGTCGCTCCAGAAGCCCCGTCATGCGACGGGGCTTTTTCGTTTGTGGTGAGCCTCTTGCAAAGCTGTTTGTCTGGGCTGCCGGCGTTGGTTTCTGATGGTACGGGGCCGCCGCGCTCATTTTTGCAAGAGCCTCAGGGTTTTCTGGTTTTCAGCTCGTCGTCCGACGAGAGGCGGTTTTGAATGAAGTTTGTTGACGAAGTATCGATCCGGGTAAAAGCCGGTGACGGCGGTAACGGTTGCATGAGCTTCCGCCGCGAAAAATTCATCGAGAACGGTGGTCCCAACGGCGGTGACGGTGGCGACGGCGGCTCGGTGTACATGGTGGCCGACGAGAACCTCAACACCCTGGTCGACTACCGCTACACCCGCCACCACGAGGCCCAGCGTGGCCAGAATGGCGGCAGCACCGACTGCACCGGCAAGAAGGGCGAGGACCTGTTCCTGCGCGTGCCGGTCGGCACCACGGTGATCGATGCCTCCACCCAGGAAGTCATCGGCGACCTGATCACCCCCGGTCAGAAACTGATGGTCGCCCAGGGCGGCTGGCACGGCCTGGGCAACACCCGCTTCAAGTCGAGCACCAACCGTGCGCCGCGCCAGACCACGCCAGGCAAGCCGGGCGAACAGCGCGACCTGAAGATGGAAATGAAAGTGCTGGCCGATGTCGGCCTGCTGGGCCTGCCGAACGCTGGCAAGAGCACCTTCATTCGCGCCGTCTCGGCCGCCAAGCCGAAGGTTGCCGACTACCCGTTCACCACCCTGGTGCCGAACCTGGGCGTGGTCAGCGTCGACCGCTGGAAGAGCTTCGTCATTGCCGACATTCCCGGCCTGATCGAGGGCGCCTCCGAAGGTGCCGGCCTGGGTATCCGCTTCCTCAAGCACCTGGCCCGTACCCGTGTGCTGTTGCACCTGGTCGACCTGGCGCCGCTGGACGAGAGCAGCCCGGCCGATGCCGCCGAAGTGATCATCAACGAGCTGGCGCAGTTCAGCCCAGCACTGGTCGATCGTGAGCGCTGGCTGGTGCTGAACAAGGCCGACATGGTGATGGAAGACGAGCGCGACGAGCGTGTGAAGGAAGTCGTCGATCGCCTGAACTGGGATGGCCCGGTCTACGTGATCTCGGCCATCTCCAAGCAGGGCACCGAGAAGCTCAGCCACGACCTGATGCGCTTCCTTGAAGACCGCGCCGATCGCCTGGCCAACGACCCGGCCTACGCCGCCGAGCTCAAGGACCTCGACCAGCGTATCGAAGACGAGGCCCGCGCCCAGCTGCAGGCCCTGGACGACGCCCGTACCCTGCGTCGTACCGGCGTCAAGAGCGTCCACGACATCGGCGACGATGACGACTGGGATGACTTCGAGGACGACGAGGACGGTCCGGAAATCATTTACGTGCGCGACTGACCGGTTGCAGTACACTGAACGCCGCTCTTCGAGCAGTGTGCCGTGATCAGGCTTGGGCGTTGGGGGCATCTGAGAACAGGAACACCCCCCCCAACCCCCCTCCGCCCCCCTGGGAACCGAACTGCCCCCCTCCCGCCCCAACACCCCCCCCCCACACCCCCCGCCCACCCCCCATACCT
>NZ_JBNFMU010000107.1:0-3743 GCF_049942315.1 Pseudomonas wayambapalatensis | reverse complement strand
GTGGGGGGGGGGAGGTGTGGGGTTGGTGGCGGGTTGTTTGGGTGCTCCTTTTTTATAGGACACTCCCCTCCTTCCATCTTTTCCTTCTCCTGTGGGCCCCTTCCCCCCCTCTACTAGGCCAGCGCAGTCAAACCTCGCGCAGGTTATGGCAGCGCTGAAACCGCGCCTCCAGCCCCCGATCAGGCATCTGGTGGCTGCGCAAGGCGTTGAGCGTCTGCTCCACATACTCCCGCGTGGTGCCGTAACGCCCCTTGGCACTGGCCAGAATCTGGCTGAACAGGGTGTCCGGCAGGTTGCCGGCATAGCACGGCAAGTGACGCTCGAGCACAAAGCCCAAGGCCTGCACCTTGCTGCCGTCATCGAGTCGGCAGGTCAGCCAATGCGGGCGATAGGCCGGATAGGGCATCTCCCGCTGCCACAGGGCCATCAGCGAGTCGTCCAGGCAGCTCTCGTCCAGGCGGTAAGCAAAGCCGCTGCACGACCCTCCACGATCCAGGCCGAACACCAGCCCCGGGCATTCCGGTGTGCCGCGGTGCTCATGGGACCACAGGTAAAGCCCACGATGATAACCGTGCACCCGCGCACGCTGGCGCTCTACCGAGTTGCACTCCGGACGCCAGATCAACGAACCATAGGCGAACAACCACACAGGCCCACCGTCATGACGGGACATGGTCGTTGTCATGGAGTGCTGCAATTGCTCAGGGGTCAGTTGTTGACCGAAGTCGAGCGACGGAGGATAGGAAACCTGCCACGAAGAACTTTCAAGTGCCGACATAGGCTGCCGCCATTATTTCCTGTGTAACTACCGGAGAGCTGTGTTGCGATCGACGCCTTCGCCTGCGAGCCCGCACCCAATGCTGCGGGGCCTGTACCGCAAGAGGTTGATGACGATGTGCCTACCGTAAGACATATGACGGCGAAACCTCAACCCCTTTTGGCAAAGTTTCACGCGCGATACCGACGACTGGAAAGTGTTGTTATAAGCATAGTAAAAGTTATTAACCCGGCGAGTAATAATTCACCGCTTATAATCGACGACGATAACTTTGGTTATTAATCACGGCGCGCCATTGCAGCGCGCCGCAGGCGCTCATGAAGACCTAGTTACTCAGCCGCGTGGAGCGTAGGCAAACACGTCGGCGCGCATGCGGTGTGCATCCATGCCCGCCTCGACCAGCGCATCGAGCGTGCCATAGACCATGTTCGGTGAACCGCTGGCATAGACATGCACACTGTTCAGGTCGGCGATATCCTCGCACACTGCCTCGTGCAAAAGGCCGCAACGCCCCTCCCAGCCACACAGGTCGCTGACCACCTTGTGCAGGAACAGGTTGGGCAGACGCTCCCATTCGGCCCAGTGCTCGAGGGTGTAGAACTCCTCGGGCCGACGCACACCCCAGTAAAGGTGCACCGGATGCTTGAAGCCGTTGGCGCGGCAATGCTCGACCAGGCTGTGCATCTGGCCCATACCGGTCCCGGCAGCAATCAGCACCAGCGGCCCGTCCGGCAGCTCGGCCAGGTGTGCGTCACCGAATGGTAGCTCGATGCGGGCCATACCGTTGCGCTGCAACTGCTCGATCAGCTTTACCGCGCTGCTTTCGCGGGCCAGCACATGCAGCTCGAGATCACGGCCCGAATGCGGGGCAGACGCCAGGGAAAAGGCGGCCTTGTCGGCGCCCTCACGCTCGATCATCAGGTATTGCCCGGCGTGGTAGCGCGGCGGCTTGCCGGCGGGCGCGCGCAGACGCACGCGCCAGACATCCCCGCCGACCTCGACGCACTCGCTGACAGTGCAGGCCAGCTTGCGCACGGGCAACTCGCCCAGGGCCAGCACGCCATCCCACAGCAGCACGCAGTCTTCCAGCGGTTCGGCGATGCAGGTGAACAGTTCGCCGTGATCGCGAACTTCACCGTCCTGTCGCACCCGCCCCTCCACCAGCAACGCCGCACACACATGGCAATTGCCGTTGCGACAGCTGCTCGGGCACTCGTAGCCCAGGCGCCGCGCGGCATCCAGAATCCTCTCGCCCGGCTCGATGGACAGCACCGCGCCGGACGGCTGCAAGGTCACCTGCATCAATCTATTCCCAACTGGTCCCACAGCTCATCGATACGGCGGGTAACGGCCTCGTCCTTGACGATGACCCGGCCCCATTCGCGTGTAGTCTCGCCCGGCCACTTGTGCGTGGCGTCCAGGCCCATCTTCGACCCCAGGCCCGATACCGGCGACGCGAAGTCGAGGTAGTCGATCGGCGTGTTGTCGATCATCACCGTATCACGCTTGGGATCCATGCGCGTGGTGATGGCCCAGATCACGTCGTTCCAGTCGCGGGCGTTGACGTCGTCGTCGGTGACGATAACGAACTTGGTGTACATGAACTGTCGCAGGAACGACCACACACCCAGCATCACGCGCTTGGCGTGCCCCGGATATTGCTTTTTCATGGTCACCACCGCCATGCGGTAGGAACAGCCTTCCGGTGGCAGGTAGAAGTCGACGATCTCGGGGAACTGCTTCTGCAGGATCGGCACGAACACTTCGTTCAGCGCCACGCCGAGGATCGCCGGCTCATCTGGCGGCCGGCCGGTGTAGGTGCTGTGGTAGATCGGCTTTTGCCGATGGGTGATGCGTTCGATGGTGAACACCGGGAAGCTGTCCACCTCGTTGTAGTAGCCAGTGTGGTCGCCGTAAGGGCCTTCCGGGGCCATTTCACCCGGATGGATCACACCTTCGAGGATGATTTCGGCGGTGGCCGGCACCTGCAGGTCGCTGCCGCGGCACTTGACCAGCTCGGTGCGGTTGCCGCGCAGAAGCCCTGCGAAAGCGTACTCGGAGAGGGTGTCGGGCACCGGCGTCACGGCGCCAAGGATGGTGGCCGGGTCTGCACCCAGCGCGACGGCCACCGGGAACGGCTGGCCCGGGTGCTTCTCGCACCATTCGCGGTAATCCAGCGCGCCGCCACGATGGCTCAGCCAGCGCATGATGACCTTGTTGCGGCCGATGACCTGCTGGCGATAGATGCCGAGGTTCTGGCGATCCTTGTTCGGACCACGGGTGACCGTCAGGCCCCAGGTAATCAGTGGCGCCACGTCACCTGGCCAGCAGTGCTGGATCGGCAATTGCGAAAGGTCGACATCGTCACCCTCGACCACCACCTCCTGGCACACCGCATCCTTGACCACCTTGGGTGCCATTGACACGACCTTCTTGAAGATCGGCAGTTTCGACCAGGCATCCTTGAGGCCCTTCGGCGGCTCGGGCTCCTTGAGGAAGGCCAGCAACTTGCCGATTTCACGCAGTTCGCCGACCGACTCGGCCCCCATGCCCATGGCCACACGCTCGGGAGTACCGAACAGGTTGCCCAGTACCGGAATGTCGAAACCCGTGGGTTTTTCGAACAGCAGCGCCGGGCCCTTGGCCCGCAGGGTGCGGTCGCAGACTTCGGTCATTTCCAGGACGGGCGAGATAGGAACCTGGATGCGCTTGAGTTCACCGCGCTGCTCCAGGCCACGGATAAAGTCGCGCAAATCGCGATACTGCATGCGTGAGCCTCGTGTTGGCTGTATCGGTCGGGGTGCAGAGTGTAGCGCCGATCGGGCTTTGATAGCCAAATGGCAGAGTGCAATGCGCTCTTTACTGGCGCGTATCAATGAGTTGGGGCCGCTTCGCGCCCCTTCGCGGGCAAGCCCGCTCCTACAGGATCTGTGCGATATCTGTGGGAGCGGGCTTGCCCGCGAAG
>NZ_JBNFMU010000106.1:0-3759 GCF_049942315.1 Pseudomonas wayambapalatensis | reverse complement strand
CATCGCGGGGCAAGCCCGCTCCTACACACAGATTGCGCAATTTCTGTAGGAGCGGGCTTGCCCCGCGATGGGCTGCGCAGCAGCCCCAACGCACTGTTTTAGAAGAAGCCCAGCGGGTTGATGTCGTAGCTCACCAGCAGGTTCTTCGTCTGCTGGTAGTGGTCGAGCATCATCTTGTGGGTTTCACGACCGACGCCGGACTTCTTGTAGCCACCGAACGCGGCATGCGCCGGATACAGGTGGTAGCAGTTGGTCCACACGCGACCGGCCTTGATGCCACGGCCCATGCGGTAGGCGCGGTTGATGTCGCGGGTCCAGACGCCGGCACCCAGGCCGAACTCGGTGTCGTTGGCGATCGCCAGGGCTTCGGCCTCATCCTTGAAGGTGGTGACGCTGACCACCGGGCCGAAGATTTCCTCCTGGAACACACGCATCTTGTTGTTGCCCTTGAGCAGGGTCGGCTGGATGTAATAGCCGGTGGCCAGCGAGCCTTCGAGCTGCTCCACTTTGCCGCCGGTCAGCAGCTCGGCGCCTTCTTCCTGGGCAATCTTGAGGTAGGACTGGATCTTCTCGAACTGCTGCTGCGAGGCCTGCGCGCCGACCATGGTGTCGGTGTCCAGCGGGTCGCCGCGCTTGATCTGCAGCACCTTCTTCATCACCACTTCCATGAACTGCGGGTAGATCGATTCCTGCACCAGGGCGCGGGACGGGCAGGTGCACACCTCGCCCTGGTTGAAGAAGGCCAGCACCATGCCTTCGGCCGCTTTCTCGATGAAGGTCGGCTCGGCCTGCATGATGTCTTCGAAGTAGACGTTCGGCGACTTGCCGCCCAGTTCCACGGTGGACGGGATGATGTTCTCGGCGGCGCACTTCATGATGTGCGAGCCCACCGGGGTGGAGCCTGTGAAGGCGATCTTGGCGATGCGCTTGCTGGTCGCCAGCGCTTCACCGGCCTCGCGGCCGTAGCCCTGGACCACGTTGAGCACGCCCTTGGGCAGCAGGTCGCCGATCAGCTCGAGCAGTACGGTGATGCCCAGTGGGGTCTGCTCGGCAGGCTTGAGCACCACGCAGTTGCCGGCGGCCAGGGCCGGTGCGAGTTTCCAGGCGGCCATCAGCAGCGGGAAGTTCCAAGGGATGATCTGGCCGACCACGCCCAGCGGTTCGTGGATGTGGTAGGCGACCGTGTTTTCGTTGATCTCGGCGGCGCCGCCTTCCTGGGCGCGGATGCAGCCGGCGAAATAGCGGAAGTGGTCGACCGCCAGCGGGATGTCGGCGTTGAGGGTCTCGCGGATTGGCTTGCCGTTGTCCCAGGTTTCGGTGATGGCCAGCACTTCGAGGTTCTGCTCGATGCGGTCGGCGATCTTCAGCAGGACGTTGGAGCGGTCCTGCACGCTGGTGCGGCCCCAGGCGTCGGCGGCGGCGTGGGCGGCATCCAGGGCCTTGTCGATGTCTTCGGCAGTGGAGCGGGGGAATTCGGCGATCAGCTTGCCATTCACCGGCGAGGTGTTCTCGAAGTATTGCCCTTTGACCGGAGCTACGAACTCGCCGCCGATGTAGTTGCCGTAGCGGCTCTTGAACGAGACCTTGGCGCCCTCGGTACCGGGATGTGCGTAACGCATGGTGTGTCTCCTGGCTATTGTGTTTGTTGGGGAGTTGAAAAGCGTAGAGCAAAGGTCGGGCCAGCGTGGTGGGCCCTAGCCAAATCAATGACTTGGGTCACGCGCGGGGCGGCTTTGCTGGGCGTGTGTGCCAGTGCTGGCACGGCCTGGGTGACACTTTGTACCGTTTGCGGTACGTGCTTGACCGGGCGGTCGCTGCGGAGGATGCTGGCTGAAATCTCTATCTGCGGAGAACAACAACAAATGCAGAGCAACGCATTCAGCCGCCATGCCCAGCAAGTGCATACCGTTGCCCGTGGCGAAGCTGGCAGCGACCCTTCCATTGCCCGCTCCTGGCTGCGCTGCCTGGACGACTATCACCTTGACCCGTCTGTGCTCGAGGCACCGGTAGTGCTCGAGCACGGTCGTCTGCTGGAGAGTCGCGAGCGCCTGCGCAAGGTGCTGAAGATCGCTGACCATGAAATGAACAGCCTGCACCAGCAGCTGTCCGGCGCCGGCCATGCGGTGTTGCTCACCGATGCCCGCGGCGTGATCCTCAATTGTGTCACCTCGCCCACCGAGCGGCGCAGCTTCGAGCGTGCCGGGCTGTGGCTGGGCGCGGACTGGAGCGAGGCCCGCGAGGGTACCAACGGCATCGGTACGTGCCTGGTCGAACGTCAGGCCCTGACCATTCACCAGGACGAGCATTTTCGTGGCCGGCACACCGGCCTGACCTGCTCGGCGAGCCCGGTGTTCGACCCGCACGGCGAGCTGCTGGCGGTGCTCGATGTGTCCTCGGCGCGGCCGGACGTGTCGCGCCAGAGCCAGTTCCACACCATGGCGCTGGTCAACCTCTCGGCGAAGATGATCGAGAGCTGTTATTTCCTGCGTCATTTCGAGCAGCAATGGTTGCTGCGCTTTCATGTGCAAGCCGAGTCGGTCGGCCAGTTCAGCGAAGGGTTGCTGGCGTTCGATGGCGATGGCCGCATCTGCGCCGCCAACCAGAGTGCCCTGAACCTGTTGAGCACCATTCGTGGCGGTGTGCTGGGCAAGCCGCTGGAGATGTTCTTCGCCTGCAGTCATGACGAGCTATTCAGCCGTGCCACGCCAGTCGGCAGTACGGTCTGGCCGTTGCGCACCCGCGATGGCCGCCAGGTCTTTGCCAGCCTGCGCGGGCAGGCGAGGGCGCCGCAATGGACGGTACCGGCCAGCCTGCCCCGGGGCATTCCCGCTGCGCAGCCTGGCATCTGCTTGCTGGACCCGGCCTTGCAACACGATTTCCAGCGTGCCGTGCGCGTGTTCGAACGCGATGTGCCGCTGCTGCTGCGCGGCGAAACCGGCTGCGGTAAAGAGGCCTTCGCCCTGGCCGTGCATCAGGCCAGCCAGCGCCGTGGCAAGCCGTTCGTGGCGGTGAACTGTGCGTCGATCCCCGAGAGCCTGATCGAGAGCGAGCTGTTCGGCTATCGCGGTGGCAGCTTCACCGGGGCGCGCAAGGAAGGGATGCGTGGCAAGCTGCTGCAAGCCGATGGCGGTACCTTGCTGCTGGACGAGATCGGCGACATGCCGCTGGCTTTGCAGACCCGCCTGCTGCGGGTGCTGGAAGAGCGCCAGGTGGTGCCGATTGGCGGTGAGCCGCAGGCGGTGGATGTGCGTATCGTCAGTGCCACGCACCGCGACTTGCTGGAGCGGGTGGAGCAGGGCAGTTTCCGTGAGGACCTGTACTACCGGCTCAATGGCATGGAGGTGGCGCTGCCGGCGGTGCGCGAGCGCAGTGACAGGGGGCCGTTGCTGGACTTCCTGTTGCACCAGGAGGCGCAAGGGCAGGTGGTGCAGTTGGCTCCCGAGGCGCGCCAGGCGCTGCTGGACTTCGCCTGGCCGGGGAACGTGCGACAGATGCGCAATATGCTGCGCACGCTAGTCGCCTTGTGCGAGGGCTCCCTGATCCGGTTCCCGGACCTTCCCTCTATTGTCAGGACTCGCGCGAGCTCTGTGGGAGCGGGCTTGCCCGCGAACGAGGGCAACGCCCTCACCTTGCCTTGTCAGGTCGGGCCTCTTCGCGGGCAAACCCACTCCCCCAGGTCCGGTGTCACTCCTGAGGGTTCTGTGGGCGTCGCTGTATTTCCGGGCGCAGAACACCAGGCGCTGCTGGACGTGCTGGAGG
>NZ_JBNFMU010000105.1:0-15918 GCF_049942315.1 Pseudomonas wayambapalatensis | reverse complement strand
GTGGGAGCGGGCTCGTCCCGCGATAGGGGCGCAACGTGATACACAATTTCATTCGATACATTATTTTATGTTTGATGTTGTATCGCGTATCGCTTATAAAGAACTCCATGCCCCAACCACCCCTGAGGCGGGAGCCCGAACATGTACGCACAGCTAGTCGAAACCGGCGTCAAACGTGTCAAGTCACTGGAAGAGATGTCGCCCGAAGAGCGCCACTTCCAGGAGAAGATCGACGCCGAGATCAAGATCGAACCGAAAAACTGGATGCCCGAGGCCTATCGCCAGACCCTCATTCGCCAGATCTCCCAGCACGCCCATTCGGAAATCGTCGGCATGCTCCCCGAGGGCAATTGGGTCACCCGCGCCCCGAGCCTCAAGCGCAAGCTGCAGTTGATGGCCAAGATCCAGGACGAAGCCGGCCACGGCCTGTACCTGTACAGCGCCATGGAGACCCTGGGCGCCGACCGCGACGAAGAGATCGCCAAGCTGCACAGCGGCAAGGCCAAGTACTCGAGCATCTTCAACTACCCGACCCTGAGCTGGGCCGACATGGGCGCGGTGGGCTGGCTGGTCGACGGAGCGGCGATCGTCAACCAGGTGGTACTGCAACGTACCTCCTACGGTCCCTACTCGCGCGCGATGATCCGTATCTGCAAGGAAGAGAGCTTCCATCAGCGCCAAGGCTACGAACTGCTGCTGACCATGATGCGCCACGGCACCCAGGCGCAGAAGGACATGGTCCAGGACGCAATCAATCGCCTGTGGTGGCCCTCGCTGATGATGTTCGGCCCCAGCGACGAACACTCCCCCAACAGCGCCCAGTCGATGGCCTGGAAGATCAAGCGCCAGACCAACGACGAACTGCGCCAGCGCTTCATCGACCAGACCGTACCGCAGCTCGAACTGCTCGGCTGCACCGCACCTGACCCGGAACTGAAGTGGAACGCCGAACGCGGCCACTACGACTTCGGTGAAATCCAGTGGGACGAATTCTACGAAGTGATCAAGGGCAACGGCCCCTGCAACCAGGAGCGGGTCGCCACCCGTCGCCAGGCCATCGAAGACGGTGCCTGGGTACGCGACGCCGCCGTGGCCTATGCGCGCAAGCAACAGAACAAGAACGCCGCCTGAAGCGGCGACCGATTCGGAGATCGAACATGTCTGTCTGGACCCTCTACGAAGTATTCGTGCGCAGCAAGCACGGTTTGAACCACAAGCACGTGGGCAGCGTGCATGCCGCCGACGCGGCCATGGCCATCGAGAATGCCCGTGAGCTGTACACCCGGCGCAGCGAAGGCGTGAGCCTGTGGGTGGTGCCTTCGGCGCTGATCACCGCCTCTTCGCCTGACGAAAAAGACCCGCTGTTCGCCCCTTCGGACGACAAGGTCTATCGCCATGCCAGCTTCTACGAGCTGCCTGACGAAGTCGGACACATGTGAGGCCCGCCATGCACAACGACGATCTGATTCCCTACCTGCTGCTGCTCGGTGACAGCGCCCTGATCCAGGGCCAGCGCCTGTGCGAATGGTGTGGCCACGCCCCGGCACTGGAAGAAGAGCTGGCGCTGATGAATGTCGGCCTCGACCTGGTCGGCCAGGCGCGCAACTGGCTGGAGTATGCCGCCGAACTGCTCGACGACGGCCGCGATGCCGACGCCCTGGCGTTTCGCCGTGACGAGCGCGCCTTCCACAACCTGCTGCTGGTCGAGCAACCGAACGGCGACTTTGCCGTTACCATGACCAAGCAGTTCCTCTATGACGCCTGGCACCTGGCGATGCTCGAGGGCCTGTGCGCCTCCAGCGATCCGCGCATCGCCGGCATCGCGGCCAAGGCGGTCAAGGAGGTCACCTATCACCTGCGTCGCTCCGCTGAGTGGGTGCAGCGCCTGGGGGGTGGCACTGACGAAAGCCGTCGCCGCATGCTCGCGGCGATCCCGGCACTGTGGCGCTTCACGGTAGAACTGAGCCAGGGCAGTGAAAGCGAGACCCGCCTGGCCGCCGCGGGTATTGCCACCGACCCGGCGCAGGTGGGTCAAGCCTGGCTTGCCCAGGTCAGCGCCGTGTTCGCCTCGGTCGAGCTGCCGCAGCCCACGCCTGCCAGCCATTTCTACCTGAGCGGTCGCAAGGGACTGCACACCGAACACCTGGGCCTGCTGCTGGCCGAGATGCAGTTCCTGCCACGAGCCTACCCCGATGCGACCTGGTGAGCTGATCGCCGGCGACCGTGGCGCCCGCAGCCTGCGCGAGGGCGACCTGGCGCGGGCCTGGGCGGTGCTGGAGCAGGTCATGGACCCGGAGGTGCCGGTGGTCAGCGTGGTCGATCTGGGGATCGTGCGCGACCTCGACTGGCGCGCCGGCCACCTGCACCTGGTGGTGACCCCCACCTACTCCGGCTGCCCGGCCACCGAGGTGATCGAGGGCGATATCCGCCAGGCCCTGGAACAGGCCGGTTTTGCCCAGCCTGCGCTGGAACGCCGTCTGACCCCAGCCTGGAGCACCGACTGGATCAGCGACCAGGGCCGCGAGCGCCTGCGGGTCTATGGCATCGCGCCGCCCCAGGGCAGCGCCAGCAAGCGCAGCCTGCTCGGCGAAGCCCCCCAGGTGTGCTGTCCGCAATGCGGCAGCACCCATACCGAACTGCTCAGCCAGTTCGGCTCCACGGCCTGCAAGGCGCTTTATCGCTGCCGCGAGTGCCTGGAGCCGTTCGACTATTTCAAATGCATTTGAGCCGTGGAGACGACCATGAGCCAGTTTCACAGCCTGACCATCAAGCAAGTGCGCCACGAGACACGCGACGCCGTGTCGATCGCCTTCGACGTCCCCGCCCATCTGCAGGACGCGTTCCGCTTCACCCAGGGCCAGTACCTGGTGATGCGTACCTTTCTCGACGATGAGGAGGTACGCCGTTCCTACTCGATCTGCAGTGCCGTGCAGGACGGCGAGCTGCGCGTGGCGGTCAAGCGCGTGCCAGGCGGGCGCTTCTCGGCATTCGCCAATGACGTGCTCGCGGCCGGCCAGCAACTGGAGGTAATGCCGCCCAGCGGCAGCTTCTTCGTGCCGCTGCAGGCCGAGCGCTACGGCCACTACCTGGGGGTGGCCGCCGGCAGCGGTATCACCCCGATCCTGTCGATCATCGCCACCACCCTGGCCTGCGAGCCCAACAGCCGCTTCACCCTGCTGTACGGCAACCGAGCCAGCAACAGCGCACTGTTTCGCGATCGTCTGGAAGACCTGAAGAACCGCTATCTGGACCGCCTGAACCTGATTTTCGTGTTCAGCCGCGAACAGCAGGATGTCGACCTGTACAACGGCCGTATCGACGCCGACAAGTGCGGCCAGCTGTTCTCTCGCTGGCTCGACGTGCAGGCCCTCGATGCCGCCTTTATCTGCGGGCCGCAGGCGATGACCGAAACCGTGCGTGCCAGCCTCGAAGACAACGGCATGCCACGCGAACGCATCCATTTCGAGCTGTTCGCCGCCGCTGGCAGCGAAACCCGGCGCGAAGCCCGCGAGGCGGCGCGCCAGCTGGACTCGGCGCTGAGCCATATCACCGTGATCAGCGATGGCCGTGCACTGGCTTTCGACCTGCCGCGCAACAGCCAGAACATCCTCGATGCCGGCAATGCCATCGGCGCCGAACTGCCCTATTCGTGCAAGGCCGGGGTGTGCTCGACCTGCAAGTGCCGGGTCATCGAGGGCGAGGTGGAAATGGACAGCAACCATGCGCTGGAGGACTACGAGGTGGCGGCGGGGTATGTGCTGTCGTGCCAGACGTATCCGCTGAGCGATCGCGTGGTGCTGGATTTCGATCAGCTTTGAGACCGCATCGTCTTCATCGCGGGACGAGCCCGCTCCCACAGGGATTGGGCTGGACTTTAAAGGGACAAGCCTGCTCCCGCAGGGATTGGGTTGGACTTTAAAGGGACAAGCTTGCTCCCGCAGGGATTGGGCTGGACGTTAAAGGGACAAGCCCGCTCCCACAGGGATTGGGCTGGACGTTAAAGGGACAAGCCTGCTCCCGCAGGGATTGGGCTGGACTTCAAATTTTGGGCAAGACCGTTGCTCCCACAAGACCCATGGTCACTGCTGTAACTGTGGGAGCGGGCTCGTCCCGCGATGGGGCCGCCAGCAACCCTGCAACACCCTGCGTGACCTGAAAAAACAATTACAAGACAGAGGACCGCTTCCCATGACACCCGAGCACATCGATTCCATCAGCAAGCACCCCGACTTCCAGCAACTGATCCGCCGCAAGCGCCGCCTCAACGGCAGCCTCACCCTCACCATGCTCGCCGCCTACTACGGCTTCGTGCTGCTGGTGGCCTTCGCCCCCGGCCTGCTCGGCCAGTCGCTCAGTGGCGGCGTCACCAGCGTCGGCATGCTGGTGGGGGTGCTGATGGTGCTGTTGTCGTTCGCCCTGACCGGCATCTACATGCACCGTGCCAACCGCGTCATCGACCCGCTCAACGACAAGGTTCGCCAGGAGTGCGCGCAATGAACTGGACTGCCATCTCGATGTTCATGGTGTTCGTCTGCTTCACCCTGCTGGTGACCCGCTGGGCCGCGGCGCGCACGCGCTCGACCAGTGATTTCTACACGGCAGGCGGCGGCCTGACCGGGATGCAGAACGGCCTGGCGATCGCGGGCGACATGATCAGCGCCGCGTCCTTCCTCGGCATCTCGGCGATGATGTTCATGAACGGCTACGACGGCCTGCTCTACGCCCTGGGCGTACTCGCCGGCTGGCCGATCATCCTGTTCCTGATCGCCGAGCGCCTGCGCAACCTGGGCAAGTACACCTTCGCTGACGTGGTCTCCTATCGTCTGGCCCAGGCCCCGGTGCGCCTGAGCGCAGCGTTCGGCACACTGACCGTCGCGCTGTTGTACCTGGTGGCGCAGATGGTCGGTGCCGGCAAGCTGATCGAGTTGCTGTTCGGTATCAGCTACCTCTACGCCGTCACCCTGGTAGGCGTACTGATGGTGCTGTACGTGACCTTCGGCGGCATGCTCGCCACCACCTGGGTGCAGATCATCAAGGCGGTGATGCTGCTGTCGGGCACCACCTTCATGGCGTTCATGGTGCTCAAGCATTTCGGTTTCAGCACCGAGGCAATGTTCGCCAGCGCCGTGGCGGTGCATGCCAAGGGCCAGGCGATCATGGCCCCCGGGGCACTGCTGTCCAACCCCATCGACGCCATCTCGCTGGGCCTGGGCATGATGTTCGGCACCGCCGGGCTGCCACACATCCTCATGCGCTTCTTCACCGTCAGCGACGCCAAGGAAGCACGCAAGAGCGTGTTCTACGCCACAGGTTTCATCGGCTACTTCTACCTGCTGCTGATCGTCATCGGTTTCGGCGCCATCGTCATGGTGGGGACCGAGCCGGCCTACCGAGACGCCAGCGGCGCGATCATCGGCGGCGGCAACATGGTCGCCGTGCACCTGGCCCAGGCCGTGGGTGGCAACCTGTTCCTGGGCTTCATCTCGGCGGTGGCCTTCGCCACGATTCTTGCCGTAGTCGCAGGCCTGGCGCTGTCCGGTGCCTCGGCGATCTCCCACGACCTCTATGCCTGCGTCGTGCGCAAGGGCCAGGCCAGCGAGCAGGAAGAAATGCGCATGTCGCGCATCGCCACTCTGCTGATCGGCCTGCTCGCGGTACTGCTGGGGTTGCTGTTCGAATCGCAGAACATTGCCTTCCTCTCTGGCCTGGTGCTGGCGATCGCCGCCTCGGTCAACTTCCCGGTGCTGCTGCTCTCGATGTTCTGGAAGGGCCTGACCACCCGTGGCGCAGTAGCCGGCAGCATGGCCGGGCTGGTCTCGGCCATCGTGCTGGTGGTGCTGGGCCCGGCGGTGTGGGTCAACGTGCTGCACAACGAGCGCGCGCTGTTCCCCTACAGCAACCCGGCGCTGTTCTCCATGAGCCTGGCCTTCCTCGGTGCCTGGGCCTTCTCGGTCACCGACAGCTCGCAACGGGCCAGCGAAGAACGTGGCCGCTACCTGGGCCAGTTCATTCGCTCCATGACCGGGATCGGCGCCGCGGGCGCCAGCAAGCACTGAACCCTTGAACCTCGAATGTCGGATATAACAACAATGAACCACACTCGCCTCAAGTCGGCCGCCTGGCTGGCCACCCTCGCCCTGCCCTTGCCCGCCATGGCGGATTTCATCGCTGACAGCCACGCCCGCATCGAGCTGCGCAACCACTACATCAATCGCGACTTCCGCCAGTCCAACGCGCCGCAAGCCAAGGCTGAGGAATGGGCCCAAGGTTTCACCGCACGCTTCGAATCGGGCTTCAGCGAGGGCCCGGTAGGGCTGGGCGTGGATGCCATGGGGCAACTGGGGATCAAGCTCGACTCCAGCCGCGACCGGCGCAACACCGGCCTGCTGCCCTTCGGCCCGCACAGCCTGGAGCCGGTGGACGATTACAGCGAGCTGGGGCTGACCGGCAAGCTGCGGGTATCGAAGAGCACCCTGCGCCTGGGCACCCTGCAGCCGATTCTGCCCGTGGTGGTGTACAACGACACCCGCCTGCTGTCATCGACCTTCCAGGGCGGCCTGCTGACCAGCCAGGAGCTCGAGGGCCTGACCGTCAACGCCGGACGCCTGACCAAGGCCAACCTGCGCGACTCCTCCGGGCGCGACGACATTGGCTACGGCGCGGCCAGCAGCGACCACTTCGACTTCGGTGGCGGCAGCTACGCGATCACCCCGCAGACCAGCGCCAGCTACTACTACGCCAAGCTCGACGAGATCTACCGCCAGCAGTACCTGGGCCTGCTGCACACCCAGCCACTGGGCGAGGGTTTGAGCCTGCGCAGCGACCTGCGCTACTTCGACAGCCGCGGCGACGGCGCCGAACGCGCCGGGCGCATCGACAACCGCAACTTCAACGCCATGTTCACCCTGGGCGTGAAGGCCCACAAGTTCACCGCCACCTGGCAGCAGATGTCCGGCGACAGCGCGTTTCCGTTTCTCAACGGCGGCGACCCCTACACCGTCAACCTGGTCACCTACAACACCTTCACCCGCGCAGGTCTGGATTCCTGGCAGGTGCGCTACGACTACGACTTCGTCGCGATGGGCATTCCGGGCCTGAGCTTCATGACCCGCTACACCGACGGTCGCCACGCCGAAACCGCGACCCTCAACAATGGCCGCGAACGCGAGCGCGACACCGACATCACCTACGTCATCCAGAGCGGCCCGTTCAAGGACGTCAGCCTGCGCTGGCGCAACGTCACCTTCCGTTCCGGCAATGGCCTGACCAACGCCGTGGACGAAAACCGCCTGATCATCGGCTACACCCTGGCGCTGTGGTAACCGCGCCCTTCAAAGGAGAACAGCATGTCTGACGCCCACACCCTGCAGAGCTTCATCGCCGGCCGCTGGATCGGCCAGCACGGCGCCCAGGCCCTGCGCAGCGCCCTCGATGGGCAGGTCCTGGCCTATAGCCATGAGGAACGCCCGGACTTCGCCAAAGCGCTGGATTTCGGCCGCCGCCAGGGCCTCGCCGGGCTCATGGCCCTGGATTTTCAACAGCGCGCCGCACGCCTGAAGGCCCTGGCGTTGTACCTGGCCGAGCGCAAGGAACAGCTCTACGCCCTCTCCCACCACAGCGGCGCGACCCGGGCCGACAGCTGGATCGACATCGAAGGCGGCAATGCCACGCTGTTTTCCTACTCCGGCATCGGCACCCGCGAGTTGCCCTCGGGCAACCTGCTGCACGAAGGCCCGGCCATCCCGCTGGGCAAGCAAGGGCGTTTCGCCGGCAGCCATATCCTGGTGCCACGGGCAGGCGTGGCGGTGCACATCAACGCCTTCAACTTCCCGATCTGGGGCATGCTGGAGAAGTTCGCGCCGACCTTCCTCGCCGGCATGCCGTGCATCGTCAAGCCCGCGACGTCCACCAGCTACCTGACCGAAGCCGTGGTGCGCCTGATCGACGAATCCGGCCTGCTGCCGCCCGGCAGCCTGCAACTGGTGATCGGCAGCACCGGCGACTTGCTCGAACGCCTGCAGGGCCAGGACCTGGTGACCTTCACCGGCTCCGCCGACACCGCCGCCAAGCTGCGCATGACGCCGAACCTGGTGCGCAACTCGGTGCCCTTCACGGCTGAAGCCGACTCGCTGAACTGCGCCATCCTCGGGCCGGATGTAACCCCGGACGACGAGGAGTTCGACCTGTACATCAAAGAGGTGGTGCGCGAGATGACCACCAAGGCAGGCCAGAAGTGCACGGCCATTCGCCGCGCCATCGTGCCGGCCAGGCACCTGGATGCCGTCGCCACCCGCCTGCGCGAACGCCTGGCCAAGGTGGTGGTGGGCGATCCGGCGGTCGAAGGCGTACGCATGGGCGCGCTGGCCTCCCACGACCAGCAGCGTGATGTCGGCGAGCGCGTGCGCAGCCTGCTGCAAAGCTGCGACCAACTGTTCGGCGCCAGCGACGGTTTTTCGCCGGTGGGCGAAGGCGTGGCCGAAGGTGCGTTCTTCGCCCCGACCCTGCTGCACGCACGCGACCCGCACGCCGAGGGCGGCGCCCACGATATCGAGGCGTTCGGCCCGGTCAGCACCCTGATGGCCTACGACGACCTGGACGAAGCCCTGGCCCTGGCCGCACGAGGCAAGGGCAGCCTGGTGGCGACCCTGGTGACCCGCGACCGCGCCATCGCCGCCAAGGCCATTCCCGCGGCCGCCGCCTGGCACGGCCGTCTGCTGGTGCTCGACCGCGAGGCTGCGCCGGAGTCCACCGGGCACGGCTCGCCGCTGCCACAGCTCAAGCACGGCGGCCCCGGGCGTGCCGGGGGCGGCGAAGAGCTCGGCGGCCTGCGGGCGGTCAAGCACTACCTGCAGCGCGCCGCGATCCAGGGTTCGCCGAGCATGCTGGCGGCGGTCACTGGCGAGCACGTGCGTGGCGCTGAAGTGATCGAGACCGAGGGGCACCCGTTCCGTCGCTACTTCGATGAACTGCGCATCGGCGAGTCGCTGCTGACCCACCGACGTACCGTCACCGAGGCGGACCTGGTGAACTTCGGCTGCCTGTCGGGCGACCACTTCTACATGCATTTCGACGAGATCGCCGCCAAGCAGTCGCAGTTCGGCAAGCGCATCGCCCATGGCTACTTCGTGCTGTCAGCGGCGGCCGGACTATTCGTGTCGCCGGGTGAAGGGCCGGTACTGGCCAACTACGGGCTGGACACCCTGCGCTTCATCAACCCGGTGGGGATCGGTGACACGATCCAGGCGCGCCTGACCTGCAAGCGCAAGATCGACCAGGGCAAGACCAGCCCGTTGGGGCAGCCGCAAGGGGTGGTGGCCTGGGATGTGGAGGTGACCAACCAGCTCGGTGAACTGGTGGCCAGTTACGACATCCTGACGCTGGTGCTCAAGCGCGGCTGATCATTGCCGGCCTGACGTGTCGGCCCTGGCGCGGGTGTGCCCCGCGACAGGGACGGTTGACTCCCCACCCCATAAATGCTCAGATGCGCCCCTTGTTTCAGGTGTCCCCTGCCGCCGAGCCGGGGATTAAACGGGAAGCCGGTGCCTCGCTCCTGCGAGCAGTCCGGCGCTGCCCCCGCAACGGTAAGCGAGCGATGCATTCGATACACCACTGTGCCAACGGCATGGGAAGGTGAATGCCTCATGCCCCTCGCAAGCCCGGAGACCGGCCTGTCACAGCAGTTGGCAACTCCCGCGGTGGGCGGGCGCAGGCCGGTTCTCGCGGCGGCCGCGCGCCCGCGACAGCTGCGCGCACCTCCACCGTTCGGGTATCACTCACCCTGCGACGGTTGGTTCATCCATGTCATGCCCTACCCTGCACATCCAAGGCCTGCACTGGTCGCCGCACAGCGGTGGGCAGCCGCTGCTGGAGGGTATCGACCTGCAGATCGGCGCCGGTGAATTCGTCGGTCTGATCGGCCCCAACGGCAGTGGCAAGACCAGCCTGCTGCGCTGCGCCTACCGCTTCAATCGCCCCAGCGCCGGTCGGGTGCACCTCGATGACGAGGATATCTGGCAGCGCAACCCACGCTGGGTCGCCCAGCGCATCGCGGTGATGCTGCAGGAGTTCCCCGAAGACTTCGGCCTGAACGTGCGTGACGTCGTTGCCATGGGCCGCACCCCGCATCTGGGCTGGTTCGAGGGCGACGGCGAGCCGAGCCTGATCGACGACACCCTCGCCAGGCTCGACCTGCTGCCGCGCGCCCTCGACGCCTTCGTCTGCCTGTCGGGCGGCGAAAAGCAGCGCGTGCTGCTGGCGCGGGCACTGGTCCAGCAACCTCGGCTGCTGATCCTCGACGAGCCGACCAACCACCTCGACCCACGCTTCCAGCTGGCCCTGTTGCAGCAACTGCGCAGCACCGGCCTGAGCCTGCTGGCCAGCTTCCACGATCTGAACCTGGCCGCCGCCTTCTGCGATCGGCTGTACGTGATCGATGCCGGGCGCATCGTCGCCCACGGCACGCCAGAACACGTGCTCACCGAGCAATGCCTGACCGAGGTGTTCGGCGTACAGGCCCTGGTCGACCGCCACCCGCTGGCCTCCCATCCACGCATTACCTGGATCAGCCCTGCATGAAATCGCTGCTCACCAGCCTGGCCCTGCTGGCCGCCCTGCCCCTGGCCGCCGAGGCCGACAACTATCCACTGACCGTGCGCAGTTGCGAGCGCGACGTCACCTTCACCCATGCGCCGCAGCATGCCGTCAGCCATGACATCAATCTCACCGGCATGCTCCTGGCCCTCGGGCTGCGCGACCACATGGCCGGCTACAGCGGCATCAGCGGCTGGAAAACCCTCGACCCAAGCCTGCGCGAAGCACTTGACGGGCTGCCAGAGCTGGCACCGCGCTACGTGTCGGTGGAAAACCTGCTCGATGCCAACGCCGACTTCTTCCTCGCCGGCTGGAGCTATGGCATGCGCATCGGCGGGCCGGTCACCCCACAGACCCTCGCGCCCTTCGACATCCCGGTGTATGAACTGAGCGAGTCGTGCTCCTGGATCATGCCCCAGCGCCAGGCCAGCCTCGAAGACCTCTACCGCGACCTGGACAACCTTGGCCGGATCTTCGATGTGCGCGAGCGCGCCACTGCGCTGGTTGGCCAGTTGCGCCAACGCGTCGAGCGCGTTGCGGCGCAGATGGCCGAGATCAAGCAACGGCCGCGCGTATTCCTCTATGACAGCGGTGAAGACCGCCCCACCACTTCCGGGCGCCTGGGGATGCCGCAGGCGCTGATCAGCACGGCAGGAGGCGATAACGTCATGAGCGATGTGGCCGCCAGCTGGACCCAGGTGAACTGGGAGAGCGTGGTGGAACGCGATCCGCAGGTGATCGTGATCGTCGACTACGGGCCCACCAGTTGGCAGCACAAACGCGACTTCCTCCTGCACCACCCGGCGCTGGGCAGTGTCGAGGCGATCCGCAAGCAGCGCTTCGTGGTGCTGTCGTACCTGGAGGTGACACCGTCGGTGGAGAACGCCCAGGCCATCGAGACCCTGGCCACGGCCCTGCATCCGCAGCGCTTCGCCGAGGCCCGCCGCTGATGCCGATTCGCAGCCCTGCGGGCTATCGCCTGCTGATCGTTTCGCTGCTGCTGGCCTTGCTGCTGTCGTGCCTGCTGTCGCTGGGGTTCGGCTCGGCGCAGGTCGCATTGGGCAAAGTGGTCGGCATTGTCCTGCAGCAGGTGGGGCTGGGGGAAAGCGGCGACTGGAGCCGCGGCCAGGCGCAGATCGTCTGGCAGATCCGCGCACCGCGCGTGTTGCTGGGGGCGCTGGTCGGCGCAGGGTTGGCAATGGTCGGCGGCGCCCTGCAGGCGGTGACTCGCAATCCCCTGGCCGACCCGCACCTGCTAGGGGTCAGCTCCGGGGCGGTGTTCGGCGCGGTGCTGGTGGTGCTGTTTCTCGGCCCGTTCGCCGGTGCCTTCAGCCTGCCCCTGGCCGCGTTCATCGGCGCGTTGGGCAGTATGTTGCTGGTGCTCGGCGTGGCCAGCCGCGGTGGGCGCCTGGAGAGCGATCGCCTGCTGCTGGCCGGGGTGGCGGTGTCGTTCGTGGTAATGGCCGCCGCCAACCTGCTGCTCTACACCGGCGACCCGCATGCCGCCGCCTCGGTGATGTTCTGGATGCTCGGCGGGCTGGGCCTGGCGCAGTGGTCGCTGTTGTGGCTGCCGGCCGTTTGCGTGCTGGCGGGCTTCGTACTGTTGATGAGCCTGGCGCGGGCGCTGAACGCGCTGATGAGTGGCGAGCAGACCGCTGTGAGCCTGGGCTTCGACACCCGGCGCGTGCGGGCCAAGGTGTTCGTCGGTACGGCGTTGCTGACCGGTGTGCTGGTGTCGCTGTCGGGCGCCATCGGTTTCGTCGGCCTGATGCTGCCCCACGTGGCTCGTCGCCTGGTGGGCGCCGAGCATCGCCGCCTGCTGCCGGCCTGCGCCTTACTCGGGGCGCTGTTCATGATCTGGGTCGATGTCGGCGCACGCACCCTGATCGCCCCGCAGGATCTGCCAATCGGCATCGCTACGGCGGCCATCGGCGGCCTGTTCTTCATCCTCTTGCTGAGGCGCAAGGCCTGACATCCACGGACGTGGATCGACGGGTGGATGAGCAACTGCTCGAACATCGGGTGGCACGGCAGGTGCTGATCGCCCGCCAGTGATGCACCGTCGGCCCGATACCGACGGTGCACAGGCAGCGCTTAGAAGCCGGCGCTGTAGAACAGCGCGTACGACTCGATGCCGTCGTTCGGCTGCTTGATGCCGGCGTTGGAATAATGCGTGGCGCGGATGCCGATCTTCTGTTGACCCGGCAGCTTCAGGCCGAAACCGATGCGGTCTTCGAAGTTGACCGACGAGCCCAGCTTCTGATCACCGACGTCGGTCTTGGAGAAGGCGGCCAGGCCGATACCGGCCTCGATGAACGGGACGTAGCCCGAATCGCCGAACTCATAGACAAACACCGGGCTGAACGACAGGGAGTGGGCGCCGCTGTAGTCACCGCCCTCCCAGTAGGTGTAGGCGCCATCCCAGTAACCGGTCAGGTGACCGGTGCTGCTCTGCAGCCACTTCTTGTCCCAGTCGAACGACAGGCCGATGCGATAGGTCATGTCGCCCTGACTGGTGGCGCCCACGGCGCCAGAGATTTGCGCGGCCTGGGCCAGGTTGGCGCCGGCAAGGGCCAGCACGGCGGCGGCCAGCGAGGTGGCAAGACGGGTTTTCATCAATGACTACTCCAGAAGGTCTTCACGGGCAGGTGCCTTGGTGGGGCGTGCCTGCAGCAAGTGGAGGCTTGGCCTCTCGTTCTTCGCTTGCGCCCCAGGCCATCCCACCTGGGGTCACAAGTAGTAATACTTTTCTGATTATCGTCAGCCGCGATAAAAGATGAAAGTCATTTGCCACTATCGAATAGGAAAAAAGTTAGCAAGGTATCGGTTTTTTCGCCTTGAACCCTTCAGCCGGCCTGCTCCTCCAGCAGGCGGATGAACATGCTCAGGCTGCGTGACACCGTACCGCGACGCCACACCAGCCAGGTCTTGAGGTAACGAAAATCCTCGGACAACGGCCAGGCGCTGACCGTACTGGCGCCGGGCATGCTGTCGAGCATGCTGCGCGGCATCAGGGCCAGGCCTGCACCGGCGCTGACACAGGCGAGCATGCCGTGGTACGACTCCATCTCGTGGATCTTGCCCGGGACGGCCTTGTCTTTGACGAACCAGCTCTCGAAGTGATGCCGGTACGAGCAGTTGGCGCGAAAGGCATAGATGCTTTCGCCGTTGACGTCCTGGGCGCGGCTGACCGGAGCGTGGTTCAAGGGGGCGATGACCATCATCTCCTCCTCGAACACCGGCATGCCTTCCAGTGTCGGGTGCAGCACCGGGCCATCGACGAAGGCTGCCACCAGCCGCCCCGACAGCACCCCTTCGAGCATGGTCCCCGAAGGGCCGGTGGAAAGATCCAGGTCGACCTTCGGATAACGCTGGTTATAGGCTGCCAGCACTGCCGGAATGCGTACCGCCGCAGTACTCTCCAGCGAGCCGAGGGCAAAGGTGCCTTGCGGGTCTTCGCCGGCCACGGTCGAGCGTGCCTCCTGCACCAGCTCAAGGATGCGCCGGGTGTATTCAAGGAAGTTCCAGCCCGCAGGAGACAGGCGCAGGCGGCTCTTTTCGCGGATGAACAGCTCCACCCCCAGGTCTTCTTCGAGCTGCTTGATACGGGTGGTCAGGTTCGACGGCACCCGATGGATGTGTTGGGCGGCAGCGCTGATGCTGCCGTGCTCGGCCACCGCCTTGAACATTTCCAGTTGCACCAGGTCCACAGCCATTCTCCATTCGTGAATGTTTCGCTCATTATTATTCAGTTTTCATTAAAGCTGCACGCCTCTAGTCTGGCCTTCAGTCGAATACGACACCGCCAAGACAACAAGAGGACCCGCCATGAGCGAGATCAGCAGCCTGACCCATGCCATTTCCGTCGACCCGTACAGCGGCGAACAGATTGGCGCCTACCCCTACGACACCGATGCCGCACTGGACGCTGCCCTGCAACGCGCCAAGGTCGGCTACGCCCAGTGGCGCCAGGTGTCGCTGGGTCAGCGCAGCGAATACCTGATCGCCCTGGCCAATACCCTGCAGGCCAACCATGAAGCCTTCGCGGTGATGATCACCCGCGAGATCGGCAAGCCGATCACCCAGGCTCGCGGCGAAGTGACCAAGTGCATCGGCCTGTGCCAGTGGTACGCCGAACACGGCCCGGCCATGCTCGCCCCCGAGGCCACCCAGATCGAGAAAGCGCGCATCGAATACCGCCCGCTCGGCCCGATCCTCGCGGTGATGCCGTGGAACTTCCCGATCTGGCAAGTGCTGCGTGGTGCCGTCCCCGCCCTGCTGGCTGGCAACACCTACGTACTCAAGCACGCACCGAACGTGATGGGCAGCGCCTACCTGCTGGCCGAGCTGTTCAAGCAGGCTGGCTTGCCGCAAGGCGTGTTCGAGGTGGTCAATGTCACCCCGGATGGCGTCACCCGCGCGATCAATGACCCGCGCATCGCCGCCATTACCCTCACCGGCAGCGTACGTGCAGGGATGGCCATCGGCGCTCAAGCGGGCGCTGCGCTGAAGAAGTGCGTGCTCGAACTGGGCGGTTCCGATCCGTTCATCGTGCTGGCCGATGCCGACCTCGATGCCGCCGTCAAAGCTGCGGTGATCGGCCGCTACCAGAACACCGGCCAGGTCTGCGCCGCGGCCAAGCGCTTCATCGTGGAAGACAGCATCGTCGAGGCCTTCACGCAGAAGTTCGTGGAAGCGACCCGCGCCCTGAAAATCGGCAACCCACTGCAGGATGACACCTACCTCGGCCCGATGGCCCGCTTCGACCTGCGCGACGAACTCGATGGCCAGGTCCAGGCGACTCTCGCCGAAGGCGCCACGCTGCTGCTGGGCGGCAAGAAGGTCGAAGGCAGCGCCAACTTCTACGAGCCGACCGTGTTCGCCAACGTCACCCCCGACATGACCGCCTTCAAGCAGGAGCTGTTCGGTCCGGTGGCGGCGATCATCAGCGCACGTGACGCCGAGCACGCGGTAGAACTGGCCAACGACAGCGAATTCGGCCTGGCGGCGACGATCTACACCGCTGACCTGGCACGGGCCGAGCGCATGACCTCGGCACTGGACACCGGCGGAGTGTTCATCAACGGCTACTGCGCCTCCGACCCCCGGGTAGCGTTCGGTGGCGTGAAGAAGAGCGGTTTCGGGCGTGAGCTGTCGCACTTTGGTGTGCGCGAGTTCTGCAACGTGCAGACGGTGTGGCTGGATCGTAACTGAGGCGAGTGCGCGTCGCTCTTTTCGCGGGCAAGCCCGCTCCCACAGGGTCTGGTGTGATCCTTAGTAGGAGCGGGCTTGCCCGCGAAGAGGCCAGCACCCACACCGCAGATGCCT
>NZ_JBNFMU010000104.1:0-24655 GCF_049942315.1 Pseudomonas wayambapalatensis | reverse complement strand
GTGCGGTGTTCTTTTCGCGGGCAAGCCCGCTCCCACAGGTATCACACTGCTCTGAGTTCGTGGGAGCGGGCTTGCCCGCGAAAAGAACACCGCACAGCCCCTGACACCCCTGCTACCATTGCGCCCCCTTTGCCAACCGCCTCACCGACAATAGCCGGAGCATACCGGCGCGTCCGTTTTCCAAGGAGCCTTGCATGACCCCGCTTCGCCCCCGCCTGCCCCTCGGCCTGCTCGGCCTGGGCCTTGCGCTGCATGCTGGCCATGGTCTGGCCGATGAACGCGTGACCCTCGCCCCCTTGCAGGTCACCGAGCGCAGCGACGACGGCTATCAACCTGGTGAAGCCCAGGTCGGCGGCTGGCATGCCGCGCCACTGCTCGACACCCCGGCCTCGGTCAGCGTATTCAGCCGCCAGTTGCTCGACGACCGCCAGGTGCGCACGCTCAGCGAAGTGCTGCAAAGCGATGCCTCGGTCGGCGAAAGCTACGCCCCCATCGGCTACTACGAGAACTTCAACGTGCGCGGCTTCGAGCTCAATGCCGCCAGCAGCTACCGGATCAATGGCCAGACCATCGCCGGCGAGCAGAACGTGGCGCTGGAGAACAAGCAGCAGGTCGAATTGCTCAAGGGGCTGTCGGGGTTGCAGAGCGGCGTATCGGAGCCCGGCGGGCTGGTCAACTATGTGACCAAGCGCGCCGAGGACGTACGCAGTGTCACTGTCTCGACCAACGAGCAGGGCGAACGCTACCTGGCCACCGACCTCGGCGGCTGGTTCGGCAGCGAGAAGCAGTTCGGCCTGCGCGCCAACCTCGCGCATGAAGACATCCGTTCCTACGTCGACCACGCCGACGGCAAGCGCGACTTCGCCTCGCTGGCATTCGACTGGCAGATCAACCCCGACGCCACCCTGCAACTCGATGCCGAGTACCAGCACCGCGAACAGCGCTCGGTGCCCGGCTACCAGTTGCTGGGCGGCACCCAGGTGCCCCACGGCATCGACCCGGACGACCGCCTGGCCTACCAGCACTGGGCCAAGCCTGTGACGAACGACTCGCTGAACCTGGGCGGGCGCTTCGAGTACCGCTTCAACGAGGCCTGGACCGGCGCGCTCAACGCTTCGCGCAGCAAGGTGGTGATCGACGACTACAGTGCGTTCGCCTGGGGCTCCGGCGACGACGCGTTCTTCTCCGGCAACGGCGACTACGGCATCTACGACTTCCGCAGCCCCGACGACACCCGGCGCACCGACGAACTCCAGGCCACCCTCGAAGGCCGTTTCCAAGCCTTGGGCCTGCAGCACGAGCTGACGGTCGGCAGCAGCGCGCAGCGTCGGACCCTCGATCAGCGTCCGTACTACAACGAATGGTTGGGCAGCGGAAATATCTACACCGGTGCACCAGCGCTGGATCCGTCCGACAAACCGATCGGCCACAGCGAACGCCGCCTGGACAGCCGCCAGTACGGCCTGTTCGTCAGCGACCGCATCAGCTTCAACGAGCAATGGCAGACCGTGCTCGGCGCCCGCGAAGTGCGTCTGGACGAGAAGACCTGGGACGAAACCGGCACACCGGGCCGTCATACCCGCCAGTACCAGTTGCTGCCCAACGCCGCGCTGATCTACAAACCGCAAGCGGACACCACGCTGTACGCAAGCTGGTCCAAAGGCCTGTCGGCAGGCGGTACCGCGCCCTGGTTCGCCAGCAACGCTGCCGAAATCCTCGCACCGACCCTGTCGCGCCAACTGGAAGTGGGCATCAAGCGCGACTGGAAAGGCATGAGCCTGAGCGCCGCGCTGTTCCAGATCCGCCAGGCCTACCAGTACGCCCGCCCACAGGACGGCACGGCCCCGATCTATGTGCAGCAAGGCCAACAGAAGAACACCGGCCTGGAGCTGGGCGCCAGCGGCTGGGTGACGTCCAACCTGCAACTGCACGCCAGCGCCGCCGCGATCCGCGCCCGGGTGCAGAACAGCGGCACCGACGTCTACGAGGGCCACCAGGCGATCAACGTGCCCCGCCTGCGCGCGGCGCTGCAGGCCGAATACAACCTCCCGGTGCCGGGCCTGGCACTGCTCGGCGGTGCACGCTACAGCGCCAGCAAGTACGCAAGCCAAGCGGGTAACGTCGAGGTGGATGGCTACACGTTATTCGATATCGGCAGCCGCTACCGCACCCGCATCGGTGACTACGACACCGTGCTGCGCCTGACGGTCGACAACGTCTTCGACAAGCGCTACTGGCGTGACGTGGGGGACTATCTAGGGGACAACTATCTGTTCCAGGGGGCACCGCGCACGGCACGGCTGTCGGCTTCGGTCAGTTTCTGAAGATATCGCCCGCCTGCGAGCACCGGTTGAGTCGGTATTCGCGGGCGAGCCAGCCAAGCCGGATTTCACGCAAACAAAAAACCCCTGAACCTTTCGATTCAGGGGTTTCTCGTGGAATGTGGCGGTGAAGAAGGGATTTGAACCCTTGATACGATTTCTCGTATACACACTTTCCAGGCGTGCTCCTTCGACCACTCGGACACTTCACCGGATCTCTTCAAGCTATTCAGCCTGTCGAGGCGCGCTAATTTAGTAGAAGACCCTTTCTTTGGCAAGCATTTTTTTCAGAATTTTCATGCGCTTAAGCCTCACCCCGGAAAAACCCGGCCAGCCAGGGCGATGCTGCCAATCTGGCCTGCGCTTTTTCCGCATTCCTGGCGCCTGCCCCGGCGCCACACGGGGTCGGTGACGCAGGCTGACTGGCCAGTCAGCCTTGGCGCTTTACCTGGCCTGCGCCGCTGGGTAACGTCATCGCCACGCCACCCAAAGGACTCTGTCATGAGCGAGTTGATTACCTACCACGCCGAAGACGGCATCGCCACCCTGACCCTGAACAACGGCAAGGTCAACGCGATCTCGCCGGACGTCATCACCGCGTTCAACGCAGCACTGGACCGCGCCGAGGAAGAACGTGCCGTGGTGATCATCACCGGCCAGCCAGGCATTCTTTCCGGCGGCTACGATCTCAAGGTGATGACCGCCGGCCCCAAAGAGGCTATCGACCTGGTCACCGCCGGCTCCACCCTGGCCCGCCGCCTGCTCTCGCACCCTTTCCCGGTGATCGTCGCCTGCCCCGGCAATGCCGTGGCCAAAGGCGCGTTCCTGCTGCTGTCGGCCGACTACCGCATCGGTGTCGAAGGCCCTTACAAGATCTGCCTGAACGAGGTCCAGATCGGCATGACCATGCACCATGCCGGAATCGAACTGGCCCGCGACCGCCTGACCCGCTCGACCTTCCAGCGCTCGGTGAACAATGCCGAAGTGTTCGACCCGCACGGGGCGGTGGTGGCCGGGTTCCTCGACAAGGTGGTGCCGGCCGAGCAACTGCAGGAAACGGCGCTGAGCGCGGCGCGAGAGCTGAAGAAACTGAACATGCTGGCGCACAAGAACACCAAGCGCAAAGTGCGCAAGGCGCTGCTGGAGACGCTCGACAAGGCGATCGAGGCCGACAAGGGCCACATGGGCTGAAACCAGGCTTGCTGGAGCCGCCGCGCGCCGCTCCGGCAAGCCATGACGCGACCGGGCTCTGTTCGCCGGTTTGCCCTTACCAGTGCACGGTCGTACACTGCGCCGCGACTGTCTGGTGTGAGCCGTATCATGCTCTATATGCTTCGCATGCTCCTTCTGGCGCTGCACTTCCTGCTGGTCGGCGCCGTCGGCCTGGTCATCGGCCTGTGCCGCCCCTTCAACCCCGATAACAGCCGCCTGTTCGCCCGCCTCTACAGCGTGCCGGCAGCCTGGTTCATGCGCATCCGGGTCAAGGCCGAAGTCGGCCCCTTGTGGGACCAGCCGCCCGGCTGCGTGATCGTTGCCAATCATCAATCCAACTACGACCTGTTCATCCTCGGCCAGGTGGTTCCACGGCGTACGGTCGCCATCGGCAAGAAGAGCCTGGGCTGGATTCCGTTGTTCGGCCAATTGTTCTGGCTCGGCGGCAACGTGCTGGTGGACCGCAAGAATGCCTACCAGGCGCGCAAGGCGATGCAACTGACCACACGGATCCTGCGCGATGACACCTCGATCTGGATCTTCCCCGAAGGCACGCGCAACCCGGCGGAACAGCTGCTGGCATTCAAGAAAGGCGCGTTCCACATGGCAGTCGAGGCCGGCGTGCCGATCGTGCCGGTGTGCGTCAGCCGCTACTCCAGGCGCCTGAGCCTCAACAGCTGGCGACGGCGCACGGTGATCGTCCGCTCGTTGCCGCCGATCGCCACCCATGGCCTGGGCCAGCAGGACGTGCCCGCGCTGATGGAGCAATGCCGCCTGCAGATGCAGCAGTGCATCGACCGCATGGAGCGGGAATTGCCGCACGCCTGAGCCGCCAGCTTGCTCTGCGCCGCAGCACGGCCCAAGCTGTCGAGGTGTCCAACCGAAGAAGCAGGCAACCATGGGTCGAGTCGTCGCAGCGGCGGTGTACAGCGCCGGGAGAAAGGTCACCAACATCAGCCTGGATGAAGGCAGCGAATGGGCACGCAAGCCCGGGCATTTCGTCTGGATCGGCCTGGAAGAGCCCAACGCCCAGGAACTGGCCAACCTGCAACGCCAGTTCGGCCTGCACGAACTGGCCATCGAGGACGCCCTCGAGAAACACAGCCGCCCCAAGCTTGAAACCTTCGGCGATGCGCTGTTCATCGTCACCTATTCGCCGGTGCGCCATGAGGGCAAGCTGGAGTTCATCGAGACCCACATTTTTGCGGGCAACGGCTACATCATCACCTGCCGCAACGGTCATTCGAAATCCTACGCCCTGGTGCGCCAACGCTGTGAAGCGCGGCCGCTGCTGCTCGAGCACGGCGAGGACTTCGTGCTCTACGCCCTGCTCGACTTCGTCACCGAAAACTACCAGCCCGTCAGCGAGGCGATCCATGGCGAGATAGAGGAGCTGGAGCAAAGCGTGCTCAGCGGCTCGCTGCAAGAGCAGGACATCCGCCGCCTGCACAGCTTGCGTCGCGACATCCTGCGGCTGCGCCGCTACGTGGCGCCGATGGTGGAGATCGGCGAAGAACTGCAGCGCCTGAGCTTCCCTTTCATCGACAAGAACATGCGCCCGTACTTTCGCGACGTGCAGATCCACGTCACACGGCAGATGGAAGACCTTGTCGGCATACGCGACATCGCCAGCCAGACCATCGAGATCGGCATGCTGCTGGAGTCGTCACGCCAGAGCATCGTGCAGCGCAAGTTCGCTGCCTGGGCGGCGATACTCGCCTTCCCCACGGCCATTGCCGGGATCTACGGGATGAACTTCCAGAACATGCCGGAGCTGGGCTGGCACTACGGCTATTTTGCGGTGCTGGGGGTGATCGGGGCGGGATGTGCGGGGCTGTACGCGAGCTTCAAGCGCTCGGGATGGTTGTAACCGGCTGAGTGCCGAGTCGTTCTTTTCGCGGCGGTTCGGTGCCCCGACAACCCCGCGAAAAGAACGATGCAGTGGCAGGCTCAGGCAGCGCTCTGCTTGCCCTTGCGCGGTTGCTTGACGAACCGCATCATCCACTCGCCCACCAGATCGCCCTGGTGCTCGGTGGCAAGGCTCGCCACCGCCTTGTGATACACCTCATCCCCCAGAACGTCCTGGCGCGCATCGAGCAGCGCACGGGAATAGTCGTGGACAAACTCCGGATGCCCCTGGAAGCACAGCACCTGGTCACCCACGTGATAGGCCGCATTCGGGCAGAAATCGCTGGAGGCGATCAGGGTCGCGCCTTCAGGCAACGCGGTCACCTGGTCCTGGTGGCTGATCAGCAGGGTCAGCTCGGTCACTTCAGGATCCATCCACGGCGCATGGGCCGCCAGGCTGTAGCGGTGGATACCCAGCCCCCAACCGCGGTCGGCGCGCTCGGCCTTGCCCCCCAACACCAACGCCAGCAACTGGTGACCAAAACAGACACCCAGCAGCTTCTCGCCCCGCTCATAGAGCTTGAGCAGGTAGGCCTTGAGGGTCTGAATCCAGGGATCGGAACCGAACGAGTCGGCCTTGCTGCCGGTCACAAGGTAGGCATCGAAGGTTTCACCTTCGGGTGGGTACTCGCCGTTCATCACGTTGTAGACGCGAAACTCGGCGGCGATCGGCTGACGCGAGAACAGCTGCTCGAACATCCTTCCGTAGCCCTGGTACTGCGCGGTCAACTCCGGTCGCAGGACATCGGTTTCAAGGATGCAGATGCGTAACGACATAGGGATAGTCCTGAACGACATGTGGTGGAATCTGATGTAGAGACTGACGCGAAAGACACGTACAAGCAAGAGGTGTGCACTGACGAACGGTCACCTTGCAGGCCCTGCCCGCGCAGCCTCCACGATGTGTCTAGTCAGAGCATGCCAGCTAAATGGCCAGTGGCCTCATAACGTTCGGAAATGCCTGCTGTCACGCTTAGAACAAAGGGTTCTCAAACAGGCCCGGTGTTCGCCCTACTGTTGGGTGTAGATATCTACGCAAGAGGCACGCAAGGCCTGCGTTTCATACGCCACAGTGATCGACCCGACGCAAGACAAGGAAGCCAAAGGCTATTCAGGAATAACAACAAGAAGGCGGTCCGCCATGTTCAGACAATCGAAAGTACGCCAAGCCGGACTCATACTCTTCGCCACCACGTTGCTGCTGATCCTGCCGAACCTGACACGCTTGTTCGGCTGACGGCAGCGGTGGCATTCACAGGCTGCGCAGGAGTAATCTGCCGACCTTTCAGGGTTGGAGATCGTTCATGCGTCATTGCCTGAGTTTGCTGTTGCTGCTGGTCAGCCTGCCGCTGGCAGCCGCGCAATTGACGCTGGGGCTGGGCAACGGTCAACGCCAATGGCAATCCGAGCAATTGCTCGAACACCCGCAGGCGCGTGCAATCGACATCCCCCAGGATGTCGCCTACAAACGCCCCATGCATTACCGCGCTGTGCCACTGGCCACCCTGCTCGAAGGAGTGAAGCCGGGCGATCACCTGCAAGCGGTGGCACTGGATGGCTTTGCCGCGGAGATGCCCGCTGCGCAGTTGCTGCAGGAAGGTCCGGCACGGGCCTGGGTGGCGGTGGAAGATCCGCGCCAGCCGTGGCCAGCGCTGGCCCAGGACAAACCCGGTGCCGGCCCGTTCTACCTGGTCTGGACCAACCCGCAAGCCAGCGGCATCCGTCCCGAGCAATGGCCCTACCAGATCGCCAGCATCCGCCGCCTGGCGCCGGTCGCCGAGCGTTTCCCTGCCCTGTTGCCTGCGCCCGAACTCCCCGCGCAAGACCCGATACGCCAGGGTTTTGCACTGTTCCAGCAGAACTGCCTGGCCTGTCATCGCCTCAACGGTGCGGGGGATGCCCAGTTCGGACCAGACCTGAACCTGCCGCACAATCCCACCGAGTACTTCCAGCCGGGTTACCTGCGCCAGTACATTCGCGACCCGCAGAGCCTCAGGCAGTGGCCGCAGGCACGCATGCCGGGGTTCTCGAAGGATGTGTTGAGCGAGCAGGAGCTCGATGCGTTGATCGCCTACCTCGGGCACATGGCCAAGCGGCGACCTTGAGAGGAATGCGCGGGGCCGCAATGCAGCCCCGAACGCGTCAGGCGATGGGTCTTTCCTGTTTGACGCCCCAGCCCTCGACCTCGCCTCCCAGCGGTGAGATCACCGCCTCGAAGGCCTCCTCGAAAGCCCCGATCCCTCGGTAGGTGGCGTACATGACTTTGCTCAGTTCCAGGTGCCAGGCGCCGTCATCGCGCTCGCGTACCTGGGCATTGATCGACTCCCCGCGGAATTGCCCCGCGGCCCGGCGTGCCCCGACTTCGTCTGGAAAAGTGGCATAGAACTCGATGGGATGGATCTGGGTGAAGTCGAAACCACCCGCTTTCATCTGGCGAAGCACGCTGCTGCTGATGTCTTCGTTCTGGCTGCTCATGAAACGTCCTCCTGAAAACCCAAGGGATAGACTTTCCGTGCACTACGCACCTGCCGGCAGCCCGCTAGGGCCTGGCAGTTCGAGCTGATGCAAGACGCGAATGAAAACGGCGTCGACCCGCAGAAGGCCGACGCCTCTGTCCAGCGTAGTGCCTGTAGCGGAACCTTGCCAGAAGCCCCGTTCAGGGCGCTTCGTGGATGGTGGTGATGATCACGCCGTTCTGCTCCTTGAGCCACAGCGCGGTAGGGGAAGGCTTTCGGTCCTGGAAATCGTTGAGGTCCAGCTCATCCATGAGTGGAAACAGCTTGGTGCGGATGGCCCGCGCTGCATCCTCTTCACTGGGCAGGTGCTCGCTTGTAAGCCGCAGGGACTGAGGTACACCTTTCTGGTCAGCAAAGATGACTTCCCACTCTTTCATTGATCGACCCTCTTGGAAACACAACGGTGAGTGACATCCGTACTTAGCTGACCATGCACAGAGGCTGATGTTCAGCGTGGCTGGCGGGTGGAGATGAAGATTTCTTCAGCAAGCGATGACAGAGGCCGCAAATGAAAAAGCCCGCCATCATCGGCGGGCTTTTTGCACACGGGTAGCCGTTACTCAGGCTTGCCGTGAACCACACCGGCGGTGTTGTCCAGCAGACTCTTGGTCGCGGTCTGGATATAGGCCTCGAGCTTCTTGAGCATTTCCGGCTGGTCCGGACTTTCGATCAGTTCGGCCTTGAACTCACGCCCCAGCTGGTAGCGATACATCCGTGGCGTCATGTCCTTGGACTCGATGAGGATGTGATCACCCTGCACCAGGCCAACGATCTGCTCGCTGCCCGATGGCTTGATCATGCCCACGCCCTGGTCACCGGCCGGCAGGTTGAGCAGGTCACGGCCCCAGCACTGGTGACGGGTGTCGCCACCCAGGCGCCCCATGATGGTCGGCACGATATCGACCTGGGTGCCAACGGTATGGTTGACCGCACCGAACTTGTCCTGGATACCCGGGGCGATCAGCAGCAGCGGCACGTTGAAACGACCCAGATCCAGCTCGGTGACCTGTTGGTGGTTACCAAAACCGTGGTCGCCGACGATCACGAACAGGGTCTCCTTGAAGTAGGGCTCCTTGCGCGCCTTCTCGAAGAACTGCCCCAACGCCCAGTCGGAGTAACGCATGGCGGTCAGGTGCTCATCCAGGCGGCCTTGGCCGGTGACCTTCTCCACCGGCAGGTCCTTGGGCAAGGCGTACGGGGTGTGGTTGGAGAGGGTCTGGAGCAAGGCGTAGAACGGTTTCTTGCCGTAGTTGTGGGCCAGCTCCTGATTGGCACGGTCGAACATGTCCTGGTCCGAAACACCCCAGGTCGGGTCGGAGAACACCGGATTGACGAAGTCGTTGCGGCCGATGAAGGTGGTCATGCCCTGGTTGCCGAAGAACCCGGACTGGTTGTCCCAGGCGAAGTCGCCGTTGTAGACGTAGACATCATCGTAGTCGCGGGCGCTGAGCAGTGCCGGCAGGCCCGAGAGCTTGTGTCCGCCCTCTGGGGTCTGCATCAGGTACTCGAAGCCCGGCAGGTTGGGGAAGCACGCCATGGTGGCGAACATGCCCTGGTGGGTGTGGGTACCGTTGGAGAAGAAGCGGTCGAACAACAGCCCCTCCTTGGCCAGCTTGTCGAAGTACGGGGTGATGTTGTTCGGGCTGCCCAGGGCGCCCACCGAGTGACCGGCGAAGCTCTCCATGAGGATCACCACCACGTTCTTGATCGGCAGGGTGTTGCCGGCCGGCGGCACGAAGTCTCGGCGGATGGCCGCCTGGTCGGCATCGACCAGCGTGTCGTTGGGGGTCAGCAGCAGGTCACGCACACTTTGCTGGGCGACTCCGGTTTCCAGTACCGGTTTCCAGATATTGGCGCGGTCTTCACCGAAGCGGCTCTTGGCGGCGTCGATCAGCGTCAAGGTGCCGTTCAGGCCCAGCTGGTTGACGAAGTTGGAGTCGGTGGTGAAGGCATCACCCCAGCGCATGGGTGGGCCCTGGCGCAGGGTGCCGCGGGCGGCGACCACCGCCACCACCAGGATGACCATGAACACCGCCAGGCGGGCGTACCAGGGTGCGACACGGCGCTGAGCGACGATCTGGCCGCTGCCCTGGCCACCGCGAGTCAGGCGGTCGATACCCTTGAACAGCAGGCTCAGCAGCCAGGTGCCGAACAGCCACGCCAGCAGGTAGCGAACCACCGGGAAGCCGTACCAGAGCATGCTCATGACGGTCTTGGGGTCTTCCTTGATGTACTGGAAGACCAGGCCGTTCAGGCGCTGGTGGAATTCACGGTAGAAATCCAGCTCCATCAGGCCAAGGAACATCACGACGCTGGAGCTGACGGTCAACCAGAAACGGAACAAGCCGCGCCGCGCCATGGCCCAGGGGCTGTTAAGGGCCAGCAGTAGCGGAATGCTCAGGTACACCACCACCCGCAGGTCGAAGCGCAGGCCGTTGAGGAAGCCTTCGGCCACCGTGGAGTACGGGGTGTCGCCGATCATGTCGCTGTTGTAGATCAGCAGCGCCAGGCGCACCAGGCTGAGCATCAGCATGATCAGCAGGCCGCTGAGCAAGGTGTAGGCGAGGTGCGATTTGAGGGTCGGCGAGAACGGTGCCGACGCGGCCCGTTGCTTCAAGGCATCCGTGTTAGCCATGAATGGGAAGATCCTAGGATTTCGGGGTTGGGAAAGGCGCTGGACGCAGCCTCGCAGTCCTGTGCCGGACAATCGCCGGCAAGGGCCTATACATTAAATGTGCGGCGCGGAGTTTGGTTAATGCCGTGTGAAAATTTTGTCACGATGAACGGTCAGAGGCGCACGTTACCCCGTGGCCCTGCAATTGCCCAGATGATCAGGCCCAGCACCGGCAACAGCAGGATGAGCAGAATCCACAGGATCTTAATGCCTACCTCGCTGCCACTTTTCAGCACGTTGATGATCGCCCAGATATCCAGGGCAAGAATGATCAGCCCGACCAGGCCGTTGAAGGTAGATCCCATGCTGCAGCTCCTGCGTGAACGTTCCTGTGGCTGAGCATAGTCCGCTATCGGCACGATAGAAGGGAATCCTTGGCCGGGCTGGCAGGTCACTGGATAGACTGCTGTCATCCATCGCTTTCGAGGTTCCCATGCCACCCGCCCACAGCCACAGCGCCGCCCCTCCTTCACTCATCCATGCCTGGCGCCAGCAAGCGCTGAGTACCCCCTGGCTCAGTGCAGGCCTTGGCTTGAGCCTGCTGGCGATCGTCTTCCTGCTGCTCGCCAGCCTGTGGAATGCCGTCAACGGCGATCATTCGCAGAACCTGCACCTGGCGGTGCTGGGTGGGCTGTCGGGCTTCGGCGCCACGGCCCTGGGCGCGGTGCTGGCCGTGGTGCTGCGCGATGTCAGTGCGCGCAGCCAGGATGTGATGCTGGGTTTCGCTGCCGGCATGATGCTCGCCGCCAGCTCGTTCTCGCTGATCCTGCCGGGTCTGGATGCCGCACGGGAAATCACCGGCAACGGCCCCGCCGCTGCGGGCGTCGTCGTGCTGGGCATGGGCCTGGGCGTGCTGCTGATGCTCGGCCTGGACCGCTTCACCCCACACGAGCACGAGAGCACTGGCCCTTGTGGGCCGGACGCTGAACGAATCAGCCGGGTGTGGCTGTTCGTGCTCGCCATCACCCTGCACAACCTGCCCGAGGGCATGGCCATCGGCGTGAGTTTCACCAACGGTGACATGAGCATCGGCCTGCCGCTGACCAGCGCCATCGCGATCCAGGACATTCCCGAAGGCCTGGCCGTGGCCATGGCCCTGCGCGCGACAGGACTGTCGAACTTCAAGGCCGCGCTGGTGGCGATCGGCTCTGGCCTGATGGAGCCGCTGGGGGCAGTGATAGGCCTGGGCATCTCCACCGGCTTCGCCCTCGCCTACCCGATCAGCATGGGCCTGGCAGCGGGCGCGATGATCTTCGTGGTGTCGCACGAGGTGATTCCGGAAACCCATCGCAACGGTCACCAGACCTCGGCAACCCTGGGCCTGATGGGCGGCTTTGCGGTGATGATGTTCCTCGACACCGCGCTGGGCTGATCTACAGGAGCCCCATGGGGGCGGCGTTCGCCGCCCCTGCAACACACAATCACAGCGTCAGACGTGCACCGCGACCTTCAAGGCCTCCAACGCCGGTTCCACCTTGATGCCCAACTCGGCGCCCAGCTCCAGCGCGCGCGCCAGGTCCTGCTGACCGACCATCACCATCTGCAGCTCGTCATCGAGCAACTGGCTGAAGTTCAGCAGCACATAGCCGCCCGCTTCCTTGTTCAGTGCACCCATCTGCACCTGGATGCGGTTGAGCGCGGTCAGCGGCTCGGTGCGCGCCAGTTGCTTGGGCTTGAGGGTGAATGGCACGCTCTTGTCGAACGAATCGGTGATCGCCTGGAACAGGTCCTGGTAGCTGTCGGCCTGGAACACCACGGTGTCCGGCAGACTGCCGAGCACTACCCATTCGCCCAGTGGGATCGGGAAACTGTCGTCGTAGTTGATGTCTGGATTGGCCGCAAGAAAAGCGGCAGGGTCGGCGTAGGCCTGGGCGGCCTCGTCGGCGATACGCTCGATGTCAGCCTCGCGCAGGCAACCGGCGCCGATGAGGCTGATGAATTCGAGCAACTGGTTTTTCATGGGGGGCCCTGCTTGGCGATTGGCGAAAAAGGCGCCAAGGATACCCCCCGAGGGGTCAGCCTGCCAGCGCCTGCAGGCGAGCGGCTGCTTCGCTGGCACCCATGGTCTGCGCTGCGACCAGTGCGGTGGCGCCACGTGCATCCTGGCGCGCCGGATCAGCGCCCTGGGCCAGGAGATAGTCGAGGATTTCGCTGCGGTTGAACATCGCTGCCAGCATCAATGCCGTACGGCCATCGCCCGCCGCCGCGTCCACCGGCACTCCGTGTTCGATGAACAACCGGATCATCGCCAGGTCGCCCTTGAAGGCTGCACCGGCAATCGGCAACTGGCCATTGTCGTTGGCGATCAAGGGATCCGCGCCATGGGCCAGCAGCACTTTCACCGCCTCGTGATGACCGTGGTAGCTCGCCAGCATCAGCAAGGTGTCGCCCTTGTGGTTGCGCAGATTGGCCGGCAGGCCACCGTCCAGCAGACGCTCGAGCATGGTGGCATCGCCACGACGGGCGCGCTCGAACACTTCTTCGGCGAAGGCGGCGGATTCTTCTTCGGTCATGGCGGTGGGCTGTTGGTCGGACATCTGGAACCTCCTGGCAAGTGTGATGGCCCAATTTTGTGTCAGGCCATCGTCGAACGGCAAAGGTTCAGATTCTATGGGACCGAGAGGCAGGCTCTATGACCTTGCAAAATGCACTATGCAAAATGCACGACCATGCACAATGCACGGCAGGCGACTCCTTGAATTAACCTAACCTGTTGTTTTTAAAGGATTTTATTTTTACTTAAGGCCTGGCACGGTCACTGCAACCATCAACTCACGTCTGCAAACCTACACGTCAGGAGTTGATATGGACCTCATCCAGGAAAAATTCGTCTCGGTCTTCGCGGCCTATCAGGTCGACACCAAGTCCCGTCCGGACGGCGGCATCCTGCTGACCCTGCGCGCCGCCGACGGCACCGTGACTCGCCGCGTGCTGTCCTATGCGCAACTGCACAGCGCCGAACAGCTGTCCTGGGCCATCAGCGCCATTCGCCGCGACCTGGCCGAGCAGGCCAGTGAGCTGCCGGTGATCTCCATGCTGCAGAGCCAGCAACGTTTCGCCCTGCCAACCTATCGTTGACAGTGCCGCCCGTTTCGCGGGGCAATCCTCCTTCCACGAAGGGATTCTGTGGGAAGAGGATTGCCCCGCGATCTATTACAGCTCGCTCATCCCCACAAACTGTCGTGCCTGCTCGTCGCCAGTCATGGTGATGCCCTGCTCGTTGCCGAACAGGCGCAAGGCCAGACAGAACGGTGTATCGCCCAGGTCGATCCAGCGACGGGTCTGCGCAGGCACAACCAGCACATCGCCCTTCTCGCACAGCAGCGCAAACACCTGCTCACCCAGGCGCAGGCTGATCTGGCCTCGCCCGCTCACCACGGCAAATACCTCGACGGCGTCATGCGCGTGCTCATCACGCAGATCGACCTCGGCCAGCTGATCGCCGTCGCGGTTCAGCAGCATCAATCCCTTGCAACCGTGCGCGGTCATCAGTGTGTCGATCAAGCCAGCGGCCTCTTCGCGCACCTGTGCCTCGGCGCTGCCCGGACGAATACGCAGTCCGTGCTCGTGTCGTGCAAATTGCACGCCCTGCTCGGCCAGGGTAGCGGCAATGTCTTCATGGTGGGTCAGCACCTTGTGCGCCAGCTGCGGGCTGCTGGAATGAAAAACGCTGAGAATGCTCATCAGGGGCTGTTCCTGGTCTGTTGCGAACGAAGGGCAATGATAACGGCTGCAGCCAGCGCTGCGACGCTGGCCATACCAAAGGTGAACTGCGGGCCGAGCAGTTTCCAGCTGTAGCCCGAATAGAGCGCGCCCAGCGCGCCACCGGTGCCGGACAGCGCCGCATACAGCGCCTGGCCCTGCCCCTGCTGGCGAGCGCCGAAGCTGGACTGGACGAAGGCGATGGAGGCGGCGTGGAAGCAACCGAAGGTGGCTGCATGCAGCAACTGGGCGAGGATCAGCACTGCCGGGATATCGGCAAGGCTGCCCAGCAGCAGCCAGCGCAACGAGGCCAGCAAGAAGCTCACCAACAGCACACTGCGCACCGGGAAGCGCGCGAAGATCCGGCTCATCAGCATGAACATCAGCACCTCGGCGACCACCCCGAGCGCCCACAGCAGGCCGATGGCGCCGCGGCTGTAGCCCAGGTGTTCCAGGTGCAGGGTCAGGAAGGTGTAGTACGGACCGTGGCTGAGCTGCATCAGCGCCACGCAGATATAGAACGCCAGCACTCCCGGTGCCGCCAACTGCTTGAGAAAGCCCCCCGCCGCGCGCCGTTCGGCATGCTCGACCGGCTGGGCATTGGGCACCCACAGGCTGGCGATGACGATGCCGGCCATGATGCTGACCATCGCCAGCGGGTAGACGTCCAGGCTCAACCATTCGAACAACCGCCCCAACCCGACCACAGTGAGGATGAAGCCGATCGAACCCCATAGCCGGACCTGGCTGTAGCGCGAGGTCTGTCCATGCAGGTGCGCCAGGGTGATCACTTCGAACTGCGGCAGCACCGCATGCCAGAAGAACGCGTGCAGGGCCATGACCAGCGCCAGCCAGGCGTAGCTCTTGGCGAAGAAGATCAGGGAAAAGGTCGCCAGCGTGCACAACGCTCCCAGGCGCACGATCAGCAGGCGCCGCCCGCTGCGATCACCCAACCAGCCCCACAGGTTGGGAGCGATGCAACGCATGAGCATGGGGATCGCCACCAGCTCGCCGATGCGTGCCGGGGGAAACCCCAGGTGATCGAAGTACAGGGCCAGGAAAGGTGCGGTGGCACCGAGCAAGGCGAAGTAGCAGAGGTAGAAGCTGGACAGACGCCAGTAGGGGATGGGGTGCATGGGTGGGCCTTGTGGGGACCTTTACCGGCCTCTTCGCGGGCACGTCCGCGAAGAGGCCGGGCCTGGCTGAATCAGAGCTGGCCCAGCACCGGGGTGTCGACCTTCACATCGGCATTCTGCGCACGCTGGCGCAGCAGGTGGTCCATCAGCACGATGGCCATCATCGCCTCGGCGATCGGCGTGGCGCGAATGCCCACGCACGGGTCATGACGGCCCTTGGTGACGACGTCGACCGGGTTGCCATCGACGTCGATCGAGCGGCCCGGCACGGTAATGCTCGAAGTGGGCTTGAGCGCCAGATGGGCAACGATCGGCTGACCCGACGAAATACCGCCGAGGATGCCGCCGGCGTTATTGCTGAGGAAGCCTTCCGGGGTGAGCTCGTCGCGGTGCTCGCTGCCGCGCTGGGCGATGCTGGCAAACCCTGCGCCGATCTCCACGCCCTTGACCGCGTTGATGCTCATCAGCGCGTGGGCCAGTTCGGCGTCGAGGCGGTCGAAGATCGGCTCGCCCAGGCCCGGCATCACGCCCTCGGCGACCACGGTGATTTTCGCGCCGACCGAATCCTGGTCGCGGCGCAGTTGGTCCATGTACGCCTCAAGCTCAGGGACCTTGTCCGGGTCGGGGCTGAAGAAGGCGTTCTGCTCGACGCTGTCCCAGGTCTTGAAGGGGATTTCGATCGGGCCCAACTGGCTCATGTAGCCGCGCACGCGAATGCCCTGGGTGGCCAGGAACTTCTTGGCGATGGCACCGGCGGCCACGCGCATGGCGGTTTCCCGCGCCGAGCTGCGGCCACCGCCACGGTAATCGCGGATGCCGTACTTGTGGTGGTAGGTGTAGTCGGCGTGGGCCGGGCGGAACAGATCCTTGATGGCCGAGTAGTCCTTGGACTTCTGGTCGGTGTTGCGGATCAGCAGACCGATCGAGCAACCGGTGGTGCGACCTTCGAACACCCCGGAGAGGATTTCGACTTCGTCGGCTTCCTGGCGCTGGGTGGTGTGCCGGCTGGTACCGGGCTTGCGACGATCCAGGTCGTGCTGCAGGTCGGCCAGCGAGATTTCCAGGCCCGGCGGGCAGCCGTCGACGATGGCGACCAGCGCGGGGCCATGGCTTTCGCCTGCGGTGGTGACGGTGAACAGCTTGCCGTAGGTATTGCCGGACATGGACGCTCCGCGAAAATCAGCCTGAACTTGAAAGAGGCCGCCAGTATACGGAAAGCCGCAGCTTTGCGAAAAAAATCGCGAGAACCTTCGTTCGCGCTCCAGGTCCAACCGAACATCTCCCCATGCAGTATCCGAAGATGCGCATCGTCGCCCTGCTCTTGCTGTTCTGCGCAAGCCTGGCCCAAGCCGCCGCCCCTACCGTGCTCAAGCATCCCATCGACCTGGACACTGGTCATGGCGTGCTGCACGGCAGCCTGCTGCTGCCGCTGCAGGATACCCCGCCGCCGGTGGCGCTGATCATCGCCGGATCCGGCCCGACCGACCGCGATGGCAACAACCCGGCATCCGGGCGCATCGACAACCTAAAGCGCCTGGCCCAACTGCTCGCCAACGAGCACATCGCCAGCGTGCGCTACGACAAGCGCGGGGTCGCCGCCAGCCAGCCCGCAGCGCCCGACGAACGCGACCTGAGCGTCGAAGGTTATGTCGCCGATGTCGTGGCCTGGGCGCACAAGCTGCAAGCCGACCCACGCTTCGGCCCGGTGATCCTGATCGGCCACAGCGAAGGCGCGCTGATCGCCAGCCTCGCCGCCAATCAGGCCGGCGCCAGCGCGGTGATCACCCTGGCCGGCAGCGGCCGCCCCATCGCCGACGTGCTGCGTGAACAACTGGCCCAGCGGCTGTCTGCGGCGCAACTGGCCCGCGGCAACAGCCTGCTCGACCGCCTCCAGGCCGGCCAGACCAGCCTGGATGTGCCCACGCCCTTGCGCGAGGTGTTTCGACCTACGGTGCAGCCCTACCTGATCTCACTGTTCCGCCAGGACCCGGCCACGGCCTTTTCGCGTCTGCAGGTGCCGGCGCTGATCGTCCAGGGCCGCAATGACGTACAGGTCGAGGTCGACGACGCCAAGCGCCTGAAAGCCGCCAAGCCGGACGCGGAACTGGTGCTGATCGACGGCATGAACCATATGCTGCGCATCAGCCCGCGGGCGATGAGCGAGCAACGCGACAGTTACAGCAATCCTGACCTGCCCCTGGCTCATGAGCTGGGCGAGCGGATCGTCGCCTTCATCCACCGCTTGCAGTCCGCCTGACACTTTTACCCCTCAGGTCTTGCCCGGTGCTGCCGATAACGCATGGCAAGAGGCGGTGATGCCAAAGAGCCTTATCGCGCAGCGACCGTTGCGCGCCCGCGCATGGCATCACCCGGCCCGTGCACTTGAGGATTGCCCTGATGACCGATGCCCCCGCCGCCGAGGCGACCGAAGAACAACCCCCAGAGAGCGCACCGCTGCCCTGGGCCGACCTGGCCGCTGAACACTTTCAACTGCTGCGCCTGGCGCCGCTGCCCACCGATCGCAACAGCGGCGCGCGACCGCTGCGCTTCGTGCAATTCGGCTACGCCGAGCGCCACGACAAGGCCAACAGCCTGCTGCGCATGGAAATCCTGCTGCCAGGCCAGAAGGTACGCAAGGAGCAGAACCGCCTCGACGTGCGGGTCGACCATGAACACCGTGTCGTGCGCATCGGCGACGAAGCCGGCCTGCAACTGGAACCGCTCAACCGTGGGCTGGGCCGTTACTTGCTGGCCCAGGCCGTACAATGGCTGCAGCGCAAGTGGTCGCACTATCAGGTCGAGGGCATGGCCCTGCCGAGCAAGGATGCCCTCAACGAAGACTCGCGCCTGCGCCGCGACCATGTGCTGCGCAGCGTAGGGCTGGAAGTGGAATATGCCGACGGCCAGATGCTCAAGGCCCGAACCGTCGAGACCCCGGTTGGCCAGCTCAAGAGCCTCTGGAGCAGCGAGAAGGTGCAGCGCGTCGACATGCTCGAAGCGGCGACCATGCTGCAGCAGGCCGAGCAGAAACTGCAGGAGAAGGAAGCGCAACTGCGCGAGCGTGACGAGCGTGTGGCCAAGTACCGCCGCGAGGACAGCGGCCTGCGCTTCACCATCACCTGCCTGGTGGCCTTTGCGGTGTTCCAGGCCGGCCTGCTGATCTGGATCGCCACCCGCTGACGCCGGATCGCGGGGGCCTGCCCCGCGACCGAAGCCTCATACTCGCGAAGCAAACAGCTCCTGGTGGTCCCGGCACTGTTGCGCCGTGAGCATGAACACGCCGTGGCCACCGCGCTCGAACTCCAGCCAGGCGAAGTCCACCTCCGGGTAGAGGGCTTCGACATGCACCTGGCTGTTGCCCACCTCGACGATCAACAAGCCCTTCTCGGTCAGGTGATCAGCGGCTTCGGCAAGCATGCGTCGCACCAAGTCCAGACCGTCGTTGCCACAGGCCAGACCAAGCTCCGGCTCGTGGTGGTATTCGGTGGGCATGTCGGCGAAATCCTCGGCGTCGACATAAGGCGGATTGGACAGGATCAGGTCGAAACGCTGCCCAGGCAGCCCGGCGAAACCATCGCCCTGCACGGTGAACACCCGCTGGTCGAGGCCGTGGCGCTCGATATTCTGATTGGCCACTTCGAGAGCGTCGAAGGACAGGTCGGCCAGTACCACCTCGGCCTCCTGGAACACATCGGCGGCAACGATACCGATGCAGCCGGAGCCGGTGCACAGGTCGAGGATCCGCGCCGGCTCGCTGGCCAGCCAAGGCTCGAAGCGCTTCTCGATCAATTCGCCGATCGGGGAGCGCGGTATCAGTACGCGTTCGTCGACGATGAACGACATGCCACAGAACCACGCCTCGCCCAGCAGGTAGGCGGTCGGCACCCGCTCCTCGATGCGTCGCTTGAGCAAGTGCTGCAGGCGCACCCGCTCGTCATCCTCCAGTTGGCAGTCCAGGTAGCTGTCGGACACCTCCCAGGGCAAGTGCACGGCACCGAGCACCAGCAGGCGGGCCTCGTCCCAGGCGTTGTCGGCGCCATGGCCGAAGAACAGCTCGTGCTCATGGAAGCGGCTGACCGCCCAGCGGATGTGGTCGCGCAGGGTGCGCAGGCGGGATGTGATCACGGAGTACTCCTTTTCAGACTGTGCGAAAGTCTAACAGTCCCCCGGCTGAAATGTTCCACCGGTTCCCGTTCGGATAGCCACAGGCCAGTAATCATGCCGTCTGCGTTGTCAACCATTCACATTGGCGCCGAGGCAAGGGAGAATAGAGGGATAAAAGCCCTTCCAAGGAGCCCTTGATGTCCGTTCCAACCACGATGTTCCGCCTCACCGGCCGCGACTACCCGCCGGCCAGGCTGAGCCAAGCCAGCCTGATCGTCATCGACGCGCAAAAGGAGTACCTGAGCGGTCCGCTGGCGCTGTCGGGCATGGACGAGGCCGTGGCGAACATTGCCAAGTTGCTCGAGGCTGCCCGCAAGGCCGGCCGCCCGATCATCCATGTCCGCCACCTCGGCACCGTCGGTGGCCGCTTCGACCCACAGGGGCCGGCCGGCGAATTCATTCCGGGCCTCGAGCCGCAAGGCGATGAAATCGTCATCGAGAAGCGCATGCCCAACGCCTTCAAGAACACCAAGCTGCACGAGACGCTGCAGGAGCTCGGCCACCTGGACCTGATCGTCTGCGGTTTCATGAGCCACTCCAGCGTCAGCACCACGGTGCGCCGCGCCAAGGACTATGGTTATCGCTGCACTCTGGTGGAAGACGCCTCGGCCACCCGTGACCTGGCGCTCAAGGATACGGTCATCCCGGCCGCGCAGATCCACCAGTGCGAGATGGCCGTGATGGCCGACAACTTTGCCTGTGTCGCCCCGACCGCCAGCCTGATCTGACTGCGCAACCGCCCGGCAGCCGGGCGGAACCCGAAGGGCGAGCACAGGTCTGATTCCGGATACCTACAGAGGAACACGGAATGAAGCTCAAAGGCAGTTTCGATGCCAGGCGCCTGCGCCCGCACGAGCCGGGCAACTGGGGCGCGCGCCTGGCTGCCGGCCTGTCCGCCCTGCTCGCCACCTTGGGCATTCTCCTGGCCATGGCCGGTATCGCCGGGCTGCTGGGCAACTACCAGGCCCTGGCCGAACTCAACGCCAACCGTCCCTTGTCGGCCATCCTCGCTGTGGTCGGGCTGCTGATGCTGTACCTGGGAGTGCGCTTCTGGCGGCGCAGCCGCATTCGCCTGCGCCGTGGACGGGAGCTGAACCTGTCGCCGCACCTGATGAAAAAGCATGATTGAGCGTTGACCGCAGCGGTACTGACGACGCGGGGCCGATCGCGTAGAATACGCCGCCCACGTGGAGGCACACATGCAAGACGACGACTTTTCCCTCTTCCGCAGCGAGGTGCGGGGCGTCAAGCCCATCGCGCACGACCGCGCCGAAGTCGGCAAGCCCAAGGCCGACCGCAAGCAATTGGCCGGCCTGCGCCAGGCTGCGACCGTGCGCAGCGACCAGCCGCTGGTAGTCGATGGCATGTCGGACCAGTTCGTCATCGACGTTGGCGCCGAAGACGAGCTGATGTGGCGCCGCGACGGCGTGCAGGAAAGCCAGATCCGCAAGCTCAAGCTCGGCCAGATCGCCTTCGAGGGCAGCCTCGACCTGCACGGCATGACCGTTGAACGCGCGCGCGAAACGCTGTGGGACTTCATCGCCGAAGCCACCAAGCTGGAAGTGCGCTGCGTGCGGGTCACCCATGGCAAGGCTGCGCGTATCGACGGCAAGCGCCCGATGATCAAGAGTCACGTCAACACCTGGCTGCGCCAGCACCCGCAGGTGCTCGGTTTCGTCTCTTGCCAGGCCCGTCATGGCGGCACCGGCGCCTTGTACGTGATGCTCAAGCGGACCATGCTCGACGGTCGCGACGAATGACATCACGCTTGCAGCGCCGCGTTTGCCGCCGTAACCTTCGTTTTTGCGTTTTTTCCCACAGGTAGATCCATGTCCCTGGAACAGAACTACACCGAGATCCTCAGCCAGATCGGCGAGGACGTCTCCCGTGAGGGCCTGCTCGACACGCCCAAGCGGGCCGCAAAGGCCATGAAGTACCTTTGCCGCGGTTACGAACAAACCCTGGAAGAAGTCACCAACGGTGCGCTGTTCACTTCGGACAACAGCGAGATGGTGCTGGTCCGGGACATCGAGCTCTATTCGATGTGCGAACACCACATGCTGCCGTTCATCGGCAAGGCCCATGTGGCCTACCTGCCCAAGGGCAAGGTGCTGGGGCTGTCCAAGGTGGCACGGATCGTCGACATGTACGCACGTCGCCTGCAGATCCAGGAAAACCTCAGCCGCCAGATCGCCGAGGCCGTGGAGAAGGTTACCGGCGCCGCAGGCGTTGCGGTGGTCATCGAAGCCAAGCACATGTGCATGATGATGCGCGGCGTCGAGAAACAGAACTCGAGCATGATCACTTCGGTGATGCTTGGCGAGTTCCGCGAGAACGCCGCCACCCGCAGTGAATTCCTCAGCCTGATCAAGTGATCGGACTCTGCGCGAAGCCGACCCCTCGGGGTCGGCTTTTTATTTTCCGTTGTGCCCCACAGATCAGGAGTTGCCCATGATCGTCAAAGCCCTGCGGGTCGGCCTCGGCCAGCTCATCGTGTTCGGCGACTGGATCAGCCGCCCGGCCAAGCGCAAGCGCGACGCCGCCGCCCAGGTCCAGGTCGAGCAACAGGCCAAGGGGCTGGCGCTGTACCAGTTCCACGCCTGCCCGTTCTGCGTCAAGACCCGCCGTGCCCTGCACCGCCTCAACGTGCCGGTGGCACTGCGCGATGCGAAGAGCGACCCGCAACACCGCCAGGCGCTGCAGGAAGGCGGCGGCCGGGTAAAGGTGCCGTGCCTGCGTATCGAAGAGGACGGCAAGGTGACCTGGATGTATGAATCCAAGGACATCATCGGCTATCTGGAAAAGCGCTTCGGGTCGGTCTGAGCCTGGCCTGCAGCGGCCGCCACAAGGGCTGCGCCGCTGCCAGGCCGATCAATCCACCATCGGCACATGCCGCGGATGGCTGGCCACCCGCTCCAGCCAGGCCCTCACCCCCGGATACTCGGCCAGGTCGAACCCACCCTGCTGCGCCACGTGGGTGTAGGCATACAACGCGACATCAGCGATCGAATAGTGCTCGCCCACCAGGTACGGCGTCATCTGCAACTGACGCTCCATCACCTTGAGGGCCTTGTAGCCACCCTTGTGCAACTTGCGATATTCCTCGAGGCGCTCGTCCGGCAACCCCAGGTAGAACTGGATGAAGCGCGCCACGGCGATGTAAGGCTCATGGCTGTACTGCTCGAAGAACTGCCATTGCAGCACCTGGGTGCGCAAGCGCGGCTCGGCCGGCAGGAACTCGCTGCCATCGGCGAGGAAGTTGAGGATCGCGTTGGATTCCCACAGGCAAGTACCGTCTTCGAGCTCCAGCACCGGTACCTTGCCATTGGGGTTTCTGGCCAGAAACTCGGGGGTCTCGGTTTCGCCTTTGAGAATGTCCACCGAGTGCCACTCATATGGGCGCCCCAGAAGATTCAGCATCAACTTGATCTTGTAGCAGTTGCCCGACTGGTAATCCCCATAAACCTTGTACATCGCCCCTCCCCTCCTGTGCAGTTGCAGGTCAGCGCCCAATAGTTGGGGACTGTACGGCTAAAAGCAATGACTGCTGTATGGCAAGCTTCCGATTCGCCCGCGTTAATCTGAAAAAACTGCTTACATGAACAAGGAATGCCCCATGACCGACGCCACTTCCACGCGTCTGCGCCCTCTGGCGGACAGCGCCCCATCGGCGGTGGTCGCCGGTTTCATCGCCATGCTGACCGGCTATACCAGCTCCCTGGTGCTGATGTTCCAGGCTGGCCAGGCCGCCGGGTTGACCACCGCGCAGATTTCCTCGTGGATATGGGCCCTGTCGATCGGCATGGCGGTGTGCAGCATCGGCCTGTCACTGCGCTACCGCACCCCGATCACCGTGGCCTGGTCGACGCCGGGCGCAGCGTTGCTGATCACCAGCCTTGGCGGTGTCAGCTATGGCGAAGCCATCGGCGCTTACATCACCTGCGCCGTGCTGGTGCTGGTCTGCGGCTTGACCGGCAGTTTCGAGCGCCTGGTGCGGCGTATTCCGGCGTCGCTGGCATCGGCCTTGCTGGCTGGGATCCTGTTCAAGATCGGCAGCGAAATCTTCGTCGCCGCCCAGCATCGCACTCTGCTGGTACTGGGCATGTTCTTCAGCTACCTGCTGGTCAAGCGCCTGTCGCCGCGCTATTGCGTGCTGGCCGCGCTGGTGGTCGGCACGACGCTGTCCGGCATGCTGGGGCTGCTGGACTTCAGCCACTTCAATCTGGAGGTGGCAAAACCGGTCTGGACCACGCCGAGCTTCTCGTTGGCAGCGACCATCAGCATCGGCATCCCGCTGTTCGTGGTGGCGATGACCTCGCAGAACATGCCCGGCGTTGCCGTGCTGCGCGCCGACGGCTACCAGGTGCCGGCCTCGCCGCTGATCTCGGCGACCGGTTTCACCTCGCTGCTGCTGGCACCCTTCGGTTCGCACGGGGTCAACCTGGCAGCCATCAGCGCGGCGATCTGCACCGGCCCGCATGCCCATGAAGACCCGGCCAAGCGCTATACTGCGGCGCTCTGGTGTGGAATCTTCTATGGCATCGCCGGGGTGTTCGGCGCGACCTTGGCCGCGCTGTTCGCGGCGCTGCCAAAGGAGCTGGTGCTGTCGATCGCGGCGCTGGCGCTGTTCGGCTCGATCATGAACGGGTTGACCGTGGCGATGAGCGAGGCACGGGAGCGTGAGGCGGCGCTGATCACCTTCATGGTGACGGCTTCGGGGCTGACGCTGTTTTCGATCGGCTCGGCGTTCTGGGGGATCGTGGCGGGGGTGATTACCTTGCTGATACTGAGTCCGCGCAAGGGGTAAAGGTTATTGGTTGCCTGTACCGACCTCTTCGCGGGCAAGTCGCAGCGGCGAACCGCCGCTCCTACAGAGGTCCAGCAGTATTGAAGGCTGCGCCGTACCTGTGGGAGCGGCGGTTCGCCGCTGCGACTTGCCCGCGAAGAGGCCAGCCTCATCCCAAGCGGAAATGCCCCACCATCCCCTTCAACTCATCTCCCAACTGCGCCAGCTCCACACTC
>NZ_JBNFMU010000103.1:0-21118 GCF_049942315.1 Pseudomonas wayambapalatensis | reverse complement strand
ATCCAGCTTGAAATTGCCGTCGGGGCCGGCTTTTACGTTGTGGGTCTTGCCGTCCGGTGTGGTGACGTTGACCGTGCTGTTGGGCTCGGCTTTACCGGTGATTCCGATACCCCCAGTGGGCTTGGTGATCACGGTCAACCCTGTTGGGGGGGGAGGAGGGGATGTATCGGCACTTGGGTCAGCCGTATAATTTCCAGTCAGCGTTTTGCTGGTGCGCCCCGAGCTATCCGTTGCCGTCGCCGTAAAAGAGCCATTGGGCTGCGGCACCTTGCTTGCAAAACTGAAACTCCCGTCGTTCCCGGCTATCACGCTAATTTTTGAGCCATCCGGAAAGGTGAAGTCAATGCGCGAGCCAGGAGCTCCTTTGCCAGTGACAGCCATGGTACCGTCGGCTTTAGTGGCTGTCTTAACCTGTGGAGGTTCTGGAGCCGTGGTATTCGGTTTTACGGTGTTAACCCGGTGCCCTCCCCCCCCTCCACCACCTGATTGAGTTAATGCGAACACCCCCAAGGCTGCACCACCCAATAGAGCGCCTTTAGTTAATGGCGAAAGATCATTGAATGATGAACTGATTTTACCCAGCACGGAGTCGGCACCCTGTGCATTTTGTGCGCTTTGCTGAAACGGTTCGTAGCTGACCCCCAGTGGCTGATTTGCAAGTGCGGGCTCTTGAATAACGGCTTCTGTCAATTGCCCATTATCATTGAAGACCAGGGAGTTCTCTTTGCTATCGCGATCGTCAAAGAACTTTTTAATCACTAACCTTTTTTTGTCGAGAAAATCAATAATCAAATTGTCGCCGCTGCGAGTCATTTGCCTGACGGAGAGTTGCCCTGCATTAACGATGACAACGGATGCCGTCTGCAATGTTACTTCCGGGCCTTCGACCAAATTTTGTGTTTGAGTGTTTTTATCAAAAATTATTACTTTCGACATGTACGTTCTTCCTAAAATGCCAAGAAAGCTTTCCGTTCAGCCCCTCTCTGATCTAGGTGAGCATAATGGCGTAATAAAACCTCACACCATAATTCAAACGGAAAGGTCAGACCCTGTTAGTAGCTGAGTGGCCTCATTCGGCGCGCACCCTATAAGATATTAAAATATGCAGATAAACTACTGTGTAGGAAATTTCCTACGGTGGTTTTGTAGTGGTCTAATGAAACCGAATGAACGAGCACCCTGAAAGACAAGACACCGTTTCACCCTTACGGCAAGGGATAGGCAAACGGGGGAGCTTTTGGGCCAGGAGCGGCACCGTTGCTGGAGCCCGGAGCAAAAACTAGCCAGGTTCGCGAGAGCCTTGAGCCAGGACAAAACGTGTCGGTGGTGGCTCGGTGCAACGGCATTAATGCCAAGCTGAACCGGGACGACACAGTGCCGGAGAAGCTGTAGTGCCGGCCTCAGAGCTGAGCGATGCGCTCAAGCAGATCCGTGAACTGCAACGGATGCTGGGTAAAAAACAATGGAAGCGCAAATCCTCAAAGCGGCCGTGGAGATAGCCCGGTCGCGAAAATGGTTTATCCACTCACCTTTGTTGCCGCGGGACGACCCGTGAAGCTGGTCAGCGAATGTTTCAGCGTGGCGCGCTCGCAACTAGCGGTTAGAATCAAGCAATCGGCATCGCCCAAAGTACGGCGAAGCAGGCTTGTGAAGGGCGCTGAACTGGTGGCCGAAATCCAACAACAGGTCAGCGAACTGCCCAACTATGGCTGCCGTCGAGTCTGGGGATTGCGGCATCGCGCCCGTGAAACCAGGTCGCTACCGGCGATCAATGTTAAGCGGGTTTACCGGGTCATGCGTGATTACAACCTGCTGCCTGACCGCCGGATCAAACAACCCAGCGTGCCGCGTCGGAACGAGGGCCGTATTCCCGTGCAAACCAGCGATACGCGCTGGTGCTCGGACGGCTTTGAGTTCCACACTGTAGCAACAGATGATCGGCAAACGACAACGCTACGAACCGAGCGAAAGAGCGTGTGCAATGAATGCGCAACAGATACGTTGAGCCGCATGAGGAAGTTCGCGACTCAAATGATAAAGTCGGCTGATCCATAAGTTGCCGGATGCGAATCGCCATTTGGGAGAGATCCACCGCGAGAGCGGCGTGACCTTCAAGGCTCGGGCCACCTGGTTTGCTGTCATCGACAGCGCTCGCACGGCCAGTTCTACGCCTGTGGATAAACCCGGTCAAGGGTCGACATTCAGCGCCACTTTGGACTTTAAGAGCGGTTATCCACCGGTGGTATTCCGTGGCAACCCCCGGACAACGTGGTTGCTTTTAGCTCTTCAAAGTAAAGGCCTTCCAAACAGGGCGCTTTGCAGTGCCCTATCGACGATAGGGCATGAGCCGATGAAGCCTGGGGTTGTAGCCCAGGCTTCTGTCTGCCCTGTGTGGGTATTGGGGCGGTTAGCTCAACGTTCTGAACTCAGCATCGATGGTTTCAGCTTCAACCCGCCATGCCTGGAAGAGCTGTTGACGCACCCGGCTTTCATCCAGATTGCTTTGCAGCTCTTGTCGGCGAGTATTGAGCTGAAGGTAGTCGGGGAAGAATTCTTCCTTGAAACGTTCAGCGTTCACCAGAGCGATGAAGTCCTGGCGCTGTTTTTCGAAGTTGTCGACCATCGTTGCAATGGTTTTCTTGAAGGCTTCTTCGCGCTTGTATTGCTCCCAGCTGTCCCACGCTTCGAGTGCCACACCCAGCAAAGCCAGGGCACCATTGGCGCCCTTGGCGAATTTCACCGCGCCCCAGGGTTTAAACTTCAGGTACTTGCCGATGTCCATGCCAACCGTCTTGGCAATTGTCGAGATGCCATCTCGAGCGGCCAGTACCGTGGTGTTGTTGATGAGATTGCCCTTGAGCACGTGGTTGATGCCTTGTTTCCCCAGAGCTTTGACCGTCGTATTGAAGTGATTGACCTCACTGTCGAAGCCAACCTGCATCTTCTCGACCTCAAGCGTGATCGACTGGGTCTGGCGGCTGAACTCGTTTTGCAGCCGTGTAGCGAGGATGATGCCTTCGGCACCGACCTCTCGTTCGAAGAAATCGGTGAACGTTTCAAGGCTACAGCCTTTGGCCTGCAGGATCAGATCGGCGAAGTAGCGCGTGGCAAACTCGCGCAGGCTGATACGTGCTTCTTCGATCTGCTGACCGGTGCTTGCCAATTGCTTACCTAACCGACCATTGAGCTCGTCGAGCTTGCTGACTTCGAGGGAAACCTTGTGGTCGTTCTCGACAGCGATCGGCAGTTGGTTGTTGAGCACATCGCGAATTACGCTGGTGCGCATTTCATTGGCCAGCGCAGCGCTGCCACCGTTGTGCTCGATCTTCGCTGTGGTCGCCGTCTGCAGGGTTGCGATATGTGACAGCGCCTTGAATTCTTCAAGGTTGGACAGCCAGTGCTCGGCCCCCAGGTCAAAGGGATTGGCAGCTACTGCAACTATCGAAAGATCGGCTGCTTCCTGATCGCTCAGACCAATCTGTTCGCGAAGCCTGCCCGTGACGTTATCGCGCTTGATCTGCAGATTGGACTGATAGTCCTGTTCGTCTTCAACATCAGCCACCTCATCGAAGCGACTGAGCACGAACACCGTGCGCGGCAGCAGACCCAAGGTGCGGAACAACCAGGTCAGGTCTTCCTTATGGCTTTCCTTGATCGGGTTGGTCGAGTTCATCACGTACAGCACCAGGTGAGATTCGCTCACGTACTTCTTGGTGATGTCCTTGTACTTCTCGATGGCATGGGTTTCGGCGTTTTCCTGCTCCTTGAAACCGAACAGGCCCGGGGTGTCGATCAGTACGAAATCATCATCGACCTCGTAGATTTTCACCTCGTTAGAGGACTCTGCATGACTGATCTTCATACTGGATTTATCCAGCTTTTCCATCCAGGCTGCCGCAATCGATGTCTTGCCCTCGGAGAAACCTCCGATCAGCGCGACCTTGAGTTTTTCACCGGATACGCTGTTGATGGCGTTCCTCAACTTGCTGCTCAGGGCCCCGTCGATCGGCACGCCGGCCTTTGCACCCTGGTCGAGAAAACCTTGCAACCGTTCGAGCAGCGACAGTGCGTCGGCCTGTTGGGCCTTGAATGTCTTGAGGGTATTTTCCATTACAGTTTTCCTGCGATTTCGATTTGGCGGGAGAGCACTTTCAGGCGTTTGGTGGAGCGCGCCAGCGTTTCAACCTGGCTGGAAGCTTGCTTGGCAGGTGCTTCCAGCGCCCGATCAAGTTGCTCGATCGTCTTCTGCATTTCGCTCATCGCGCTTTCCAGATTTTCACGTAATGCACTGCGCAGTTGTTCGGTAGCGCTGAGCAGATTTTTATCGGTTGCCTGGCGTTGCTGAGATTTCTTGAAGTCGGAATCGAATGCGCCCCAGATCGCTTTGCCAACCGAGATCAAAGCGGTCAGTACCGAAGCCCCTACGAACCACAGGCTGGCACCGCCGGTGAAGGGGGCTGCTGCGATTCCCAGAAGGCTGGCGATCAGTCCCGCAACCTTGATGCCATTGTCGATTTTGATATTGAGTTTGAACGGCTGATTGAACTTCATGCTGCCGAGCTTTCCATAGCTCGCGGTCAGTTCCTGAGCATGCTTTTCGAATCGTTTGAGAATATCTTCGGCAGCCTTCTGGTAGGTGCTCACTTCAACGTTGATGACCTTGGGTAACTGCTTGCCCAACGCGTGTTGCTGTTCCTCAAGCTGTTCGCTCAGGGCCGCCTTGAAAGCATCGTTGCTGATGTCTCCTTCGATCCTCGCATAGACGCTGTTTCGCACCTTGCTGGCGAAGCTGTGGATCAAGGTCTCGCCTGATGATTCAAGGCGCTTCTTCAGCGCACTGAAGCTGCTGTTCAACTGACTCTTGGCGCTTTGCTCTTCTTCGTTGAGTTTGGCCGCCAGCGCCGAAAGCGTTTGTTGAACACCTGAGAGCGTGCCGGTGGTGTCAGTGAGTGCTTCATTGGCCTTGTTGAAGTTGGCCCGAATGATCTTGGACTGGCCGTCACGGATCAATTGCTCGTCGAGCAACTGCAGGAAGCCTCGCAGGCGGGACTTCTCCAGGAGTTCGTCGGCACCAAAGTCCGCGAGCACCTTGGCCCGACGATTGGCGTTCGATGAACCCGGCGCGAAGTGATGGGTCGAGGCAAGGAATGCTGGCAAAGCGGTCAGCGCGAACACCTCCCGGTAGTGTTTGCCAAGCTGCTCGGCCATCTTCTGATCTAGGCCAGCAAGACTCGTGGTTTCGTCTTCGGAAACCAGCGGTCGGCCGTTCAGGGAGTTTTTGGGGCTGGTGATCTTCTTGTTGAAGATTGTCCAGACTTCGGTTTGTGCAGAGAGATGCTTCTTGATCTTCTCCAGCGTGCCCACGTTCTGCCCATCGCCCGTCTGCGGAGGTGCTGCCTGGTTGGTGACGTAGAATACGGCGTGAGCTATCTGTACGGCGCGCTCGATTTCCTCCAGTACCAACCCTTCCTTGCCTTCGATACCCGGTACATCCAGCAAGGCGAAGGGGTGGCCGTCCAGTTCGAGGTCGTAACGCTGTGTTTTGCGCGTGAAGTCGGCACTACCGTCACCGATGATCTGCCCGTCAGCGTGGAGCTTCAGCTCGGTCACCAGTTGCACCAACTGAGTTTCAACTTCCAGGCGCTGTCGTACGAGCGTCCGTTGCTGCTCAGTAGTCGCTGCCTGTTGAGCGGTAAGCGCCGTACAAGCATCGTCGCGTGCACGGGTGACTTCGGCTAACTTCTGCTCGAGTTCAGTGCGGGCGTGCTCGGCTTTCTGCCGTTCGGTGTCCAGTGTCACTGCAGCGCTGTCGCGTGCTGCCGTGGCGGTGGCCAACCGGGCAGTGGCATCGTTGAGCTGTAGTTCTTCCGGCATTTTTCTGAACAGGTTCAGCAGCCTCTGCCAGAGCGAAGCCGTGCTTTTACGTTCGGCGAGAAGGCTGTGCAAACGGGTAACGGCAGCTAGAGCATCTTTGTGCGCGTGCTCGTGTTGCTGGAGCGTGTTGTCCAATCGTTGTGTCAGCTCGCTGGACTGGGCATTGGCCTGATCCAACGCATCGCGAGCCTGCTGGTAGGGTTGCTCGTACTGCTGCACTGCGGCGGTCAACTGCCGCGTGAGTTCATCAAGTCGCGCTTCGGTCTCCTCAATGCTTTGTTGCAAGCGCTGGAGGTTTTCTTCAGTCAGTTCGTACTGTTCGTGCAACTTGCGGAAGGCCTCCTGGCTCGCCCGCTTGCCTGGCTCCTGCAGCAGAATCCGCAACGTCTCGATGAGTGTCGACTTGCCTGCCCCGGTTTCACCATAGAAAGCGATGGTGAAGGTGTTCCACTCAGCGTTCTTCTCCAGTTCCGCCAATCGATCGAACAGCGCAGTACGATGTTCGGTGAGACGCCGCAGCGCTTCCTTCCTGGCCAGGTTCAAGGCTTCGTCGTCCGAAGAGTGCCTCAGCTCACCGATGATCAGGGCCAACTCATCGTTGATTTGCTGGTAAACCTCGCGGGGGCTGTTCAGTTCGAGAGTCATGTAGGGTTCTTCGGTGGATTTTTCGGGCGCCTGCGTTGGCGGGAAAAGGTCAGCATGAGCGAGGGTCGGCTCAGGAGCGTTCGGCGTAATTGCTTTGAAGCGTGTTTCGGTTAACACCTCGGGGAGTCGCTCCCAGTAATCTGTGTGACCGAAGTCGTTCATTTCGACGCTTTCGAAGTGCTCGACCACGTTGCGTCCCAGGCAGGTTTCGCCCCAATTGAGCAGCAACGTCCGGTCTGTCTTCGAATACGCGTTGATCATCCTGCCTTGCAGGCGCTTGCGCATCTGGTTCGCTTCAATGGCTGAGACCTCGACTGCCGCGGCCATCAGCAGTACATCGTTGATTGTCAACTGATGCCTTTTGGAGAAGCTCTTCAGACTGCTGACCACCACCCGACCGCCAAGTGAGTGGCCGATCAGGTTGATGGTTTCGACCTGAGGGTGTTTGTTGCGCAGGTACTCTTTCAGTTGGTCGAGCAGCACAACCCCCATGCTCTCGGCACGAGCGCGGGCATCGCTGAAATTCTTCATTCGGTCTTTGACCACAGCCCCCACCAATCCCAGGGAAGGACCGAAGCCCCCGGTAGTGCCCAGCGGGACGAGGTTGAGGCTGCCTGCACCCAGCGACCAGAATGACGCGGTGTCGAAGTGCAGATAATGGTTTGACGGCCAGAAGGCGAAGATATTGATGAAGTTACCGAGTTGCGCGGGAATTCTTTCAAGCAGAAGTTGCTTATCTTCGTCGTTGTGCCCGGCGCTGTAGCCGTGGATGAAGATGTTGGCTTCGGTCGTGTTGGTGCTGGAGGACGGCGACGACTGGAACAGGAATGGCAGGGACATCGGCGGCTCCCTATCTGCAGGCGTGCTGCTTGTGGGGCGGTATTGGCCGAGAGGGGGAGACTGAGTACTCCAGACACAGACGCGATGAGGTCTGGCGCCTGAGGAGGGAGTCCTTGGCTTGGTCCATAGCTGCAACTTCCTTGTGATCGTGAACCGGGTTTCGTGTGGATGCCTGGAAGGGAATTTACCTCGTTTAGGTGGCAGATTGCCATGCCTGGAGCAGGCACGACGCAGATTCGCTGCGGAGATCGGCGCAGGCGCATGGGCAGGCGATCAACGCCACAGCGCAGTTAGTCCTCGATGAAGTAGTCGCTATCCAGATGCTTCACTTCGTAGACCTGTTTAACGCTGCAGCCCGGGTTGTAATCGACCATCAGGCCGGCGAGTTCGGCACCATCGATAAGCACTACTTTGATGTCCAGGCTCAAGGCAGCGTCGCGGGCTCCGGCGGAGAAGTCGGATGTCGTGATGAAGACGCCTTTACGGGCGCGTTTACGGGTCAGCGCCCCGATGAACTTGTCGATCTCCGGCCGATGCACCGTGTTACCCCAGCGCTTGGCTTGCAGGTAGATGACATCCAGCCCGAGTTTGTCTTCCTTGATGATGCCGTCGATACCATCGTCGTTGGTTTGCTGGGTTGCGCTGCCGGCCTCTTTGCGTGAACCCCCGTAGCCCATGGCGATCATGAGATCGACTACTAATTGCTCGAAGAATGTCGGCGACGCGGCGCGGACTTGGGCGAGGAGGTCGTCTGCCAGCGATTGCGTTGGGAACCATCGAGCGTTTGCCGGTTGGTGAGCGGGGAGGTGGTGCCTGGGCTGGGGGTAGGCAGGGTATGGCGCGGTTTTGCGCACCTCGGCGGTGGTTTTTGGCATCAGTGCGGGACGGCGAAGATGGGCCGGGATGAAGAGGTGGTGGTGGATTGAGCGTTGAGGGTTTATGGGTGAACCGGTTGCGAGTGGTGGATGCTTCGGTGATGCCGCGGGGGGAATACGATGGCAGCTTGTTTGGTGATTGGGGAGCGGGGGACTGACCTTGTAGTGGGGGGCGAAGCGTTGTTGTAGACAGGAAAATTCCTACGGGATACCGTTTCGCATTCCTACATTTATGCGCGCGATTTCCTTCCATGGATGCCCTGAAATCCCTGCGGACTGAACTGGCCGCGTTCGCCACCGAGCGCGACTGGGATCAATTCCATACACCCAAGAATCTAGCAATGGCCCTGTCCGGCGAAGCCGGCGAGTTGCTCGAGCGTTTCCAGTGGCTGACTCCAGAGCAAAGTGAGCGTAATGCGCTTTCGCCAGAGGCGCTCGAGGCAATCGAAGAAGAGATGGCGGATGTGCTGCTGTACTTGGTGCGTCTGGCGGATCGCCTGAACGTCGACCTTGAGACCGTTGCCCAGGCCAAGCTCAAGCGGAACGCAGAGAAATATCCGGTCAGTGAAGCCAAGGGCAATGCCGTCAAGTACTCGAGGCGAAGCGAATGACGCCTCGAGTGTTTTATCAGCCCTGCTCGCAGCCGATTGCTCGCAAAAACTTGCAGACAACCATTCTTAACCCAGTGCTGCTCGACGATATCGCGGACCTGCTGGAGCCCGAGTTACTGGCAGATCTGTATAAAGCCTACCCCGCAGGCAAGTTATGCATCTGGGGGTTATCCTCGCCCAGAACCAGAAATGCCTGGCTCGCCATGGAGCCGGGCGACACCGTTATATTCAATACCGAAACCGTCGTCACTGTTAGTGCATGTTTTACCCATCGCACACACAATCGCGAGTTGGCCTTGAGGCTCTGGGGCTGGGCAGATGCTGGGGCTGGAAAAACCTGGGAGAACATCTACTTCGTCACTGACGTTCGTCATCACGCTATTCGTTTCAAAGCCATTCAGGCACTAGCCGACAGTGGGCAGGATCGGTCTTTCTCTGGTTACGACGATGTGCAAAGTGCAGCCATTCTGGATCGTTATCCGGAGCTGGACCACGATTACTTCCCTGACCACGTCACGCTGGATGAGGCGCGTCGAGACATCCAGTCGAGTGATGGAATGGGGACACGACCTACCCGGTTGGAGCACAAGTACATCGTGCGTCACCTCTTCCAAGGCAAGCCCACTGGCCACTGTTGCATTTGCCTAAACGAGTTCCCCAGGCACCTGCTGGTGGCAGCACATATCAAGAAGCGATCGGCTTGTAGCACGAAGGAAAAGCTCGATATCGAGAACATTGCTGTCCCCATGTGCCGACTGGGTTGCGATCCGCTGTTCGAGCATGGCTATCTCGCTGTCAGGAACGGTAAGGTCGTCCGACATCCTTCGCGTGTAATGACCGAGGCTACGGAGAGCTACGTGGAGAAGGTGCTTGGCACGCAGGTGAGGGGTTGGAGCAGGAAAAATCGGAAGTATTTTGATTGGCATCTGGATGCCCATGGGTTCGAGCCTGGTGTACTGGCTGATTTGGAGTGACGACATTGTAAGTTGATGGTTGTGGAGCTTATGCTGCTCAGCCTGCTGATCATCGTCTTGCTGGCACTGTTCTTGGGGCGTGGTGTAGAGCTTGATCCAGGCGTAAAGGTTGTGAGCGGGCATCCCTAGACGCTGGGCAACATCGGCAACAGGTCTGCCTTTCTCGGTCACTGCTTGACCGCTTCGATCTTGAACTCTTCGGGGTAACGCTTACGACTCATGGCACCTCTGTGGGCTTCATTATGAGGCTTGAAGTTGTCTACGAAACCAGGGGCGATTCAGACCGTGAGCGCTTGTCCACCCTCCAAAGCTACGTCTGGACTCTCGAGCTGTTAGGGGAGGCGCTGGTCCAGCATGACGAGATGCTGGAATGCGAGCACAACCCGCAACTGAGCTTTCGCAACACAGCGGGCATTCATCAAGCGATCCGGATCATCAGCGGGCTGGCAAGAGATCAGTTCGCCAAGCTGGAGGCTATGAACGAGGAGAGGGAAAGGTGATGGCGTGCTGCCGTTGAGGCACTGAGTCCCAGCCACAAAAAAAGACGCCCAAGGGCGTCTTCTTCTGTTTCGGATTTGGTGGAGCCGGGGGGATTTGAACCCCCGTCCGCCAGTACTCCGCTGTCGGTACTACATGCTTAGCCGTGTCTATTGAGTTAATCCGCAGCCGCCCGACGGGCAGGGTGCTTTGGACGAGTTGGGTAAGTTTTAGTCGCTTTGCCCCCAACGTGCTACACGACGATCCTGTTCTGTATGACAATCATTTCGGGTTTACAGGCATCCCCTGATGATTGCTGGAGCCGAAGCTACCAGGAGAGCGGGCTCAGCTGCTTACGCAGCGAGAGCGTAGCCCTCGTAGTTTTCGTCATTGGCAACTATAGAAAGTTGCAACAGTGGATTTACGAGTTCTGTTACCAACTCGGCATGCACCTAGAGTTTCGCTACCGGCGTCGAATCCTGATCGGCCCCACACTCAGCTCTAGCTGACGTATCTCTCGACACGTGCCGCCGAGTATACGCCTTTGCGCGGGCGGCGTCGACTGCTGGTGCCGCCGCCCGTTGCAACAGAGCGGCTCAGGCGCCGCTGCCGCCGGCCGAGCCGCTGCCTTTCTCGGTCTTTTCCAGGCGCTCCAGCACCTTGCTGGTGATGGCGATGCACTCCTTGGTATCGCCGCTGGCCTGGGCGGCCTTGGCTTTGTCGACATGCTCGGTGAGGGCCTTGTCCAGGCCTTCGGACGTGGCGCCGGCGGTAGCCATGCTGTCGTTGATCTTCTGCAGGTTGATCGCGCACAAGTCATCGGCAGCGAATACAGGCGAGGCCAGCAGGGTGGCGGCCGCGAAGAGGGCGGAAAGCGCTGTACCTTTCATGGGTGTCTCCTGGTGAAGGCCTCTGGAAGGTGGGCCTGAAAGGTGGACTGTGGCCATTGGCCAAGGGTTCCATCGGGGTTGACCGGGCGATCCACCAAACCCGTCGCGAGTAAAGAGGGTGAGGCAACCGGTCACGCGGCAAACCACCACACAGCCTGCCCTGGCATTCGGGACTATGCTTTCCAACAGTCGTTGATCTGGATCAATCGTTCCAGATGAAACGAGTTGGCCGCCTGGCCAGAATCCCTGCGATCGAACAGAACAATTCGACAACAGCGCACTCGATCACCGTGGGGGCAGTGAGCGCGAGGGTCACGAGCCCGGACGCCCGGATTACCTGAAGAGGAAGCACTATGTTCGGTTTAGAGGCCTTGGAGCTCGCCCGAATCCAGTTTGCGTTTACCGTATCCTTCCACATCCTGTTCCCGGCCATCACCATTGGCCTGGCGAGCTACCTGGCGGTCCTCGAAGGCCTCTGGCTGAAGACCAACGACAACGTCTACCGCGACCTCTACCACTTCTGGTCGAAGATCTTTGCCGTCAACTTCGGCATGGGGGTGGTCTCGGGGCTGGTCATGGCCTATCAGTTCGGCACCAACTGGAGCCGTTTCTCCGATTTTGCCGGCGCCGTCACCGGGCCTTTGCTGACCTACGAAGTGCTCACTGCCTTCTTCCTCGAAGCCGGTTTCCTCGGGGTCATGCTGTTCGGCTGGAACCGCGTGGGGCGTGGGCTGCACTTCTTCGCCACGGTGATGGTGGCGCTCGGCACGCTGGTGTCGACCTTCTGGATCCTCGCCTCCAACAGCTGGATGCAGACGCCCCAGGGCCACGAGATCATCGATGGCCGGGTGGTGCCGGTCGACTGGCTGATGATCATCTTCAACCCCTCGTTCCCCTACCGCCTGATGCACATGGCCACGGCTGCGTTCGTGGCCACGGCGTTCTTCGTCGGTGCCTCGGCGGCTTGGCATCTGCTGCGCGGGCGGGATAATCCGGCGGTGCGCAAGATGCTGTCGATGGCCATGTGGATGGCGCTAATCGTTGCGCCGATCCAGGCGGTGATCGGTGACTTCCATGGCCTGAACACGCTCAAGCACCAGCCGGTGAAAATCGCCGCCATCGAAGGCCACTGGGAGAACAAGCCCGGTGAGCCGACGCCGCTGATCCTGTTCGGCATCCCCGACATGCAGGCCGAGACCACGCGCTTCAAAGTCGAGATTCCGGCGTTGGGCAGCCTGATCCTGACCCACAGCCTGGACAAGCAAGTACCGGCCATGAAGGAGTTCCCGCCTGAAGACCGGCCGAATTCGACCATCGTGTTCTGGTCGTTCCGGGTCATGGTCGGGCTGGGCTTGCTGATGATCTTCGTGGGGCTGTGGAGCTTGTGGCTGCGCAAGCGTGGCACGCTGTACAGCTCGCGGCCATTCCTCTACCTCACGCTGTGGATGGGGCCGTCGGGGTTGATCGCGATCCTCGCAGGCTGGTTCACCACCGAGATCGGTCGTCAGCCGTGGGTGGTGTATGGGCTGATGCGCACGGCGGACGGGGTGTCGAACCACAGCTACGGACAGCTCGGCTTCACCCTGGTGATGTTCGTGGTGGTGTACTTCGCGCTGTTCGGCACCGGCATCGGCTACATGATGCGCCTGGTGCGCAAAGGGCCGCATACCGGCGAGGGCGATACGCAGCCACCGGGAGGTCCGGGGCAGAAACGCACGCCAGCGCGGCCGCTGTCGGCTGCCGATGACGGCACGGAACACGACGCCGTCAGCCTGAACAAGGGGAACTGAGCCATGGGTATCGATCTTCCGCTGATCTGGGCCGTGATCATCATCTTCGGGGTGATGATGTACGTGGTCATGGATGGCTTCGACCTGGGAATCGGCATGCTCTTCCCCTTCGTCAAGGGCGAGCGTGACCGTGACGTGATGATGAATACCGTCGCGCCTGTATGGGACGGCAACGAGACCTGGCTGGTGCTGGGCGGGGCGGGGCTGTTCGGGGCCTTCCCGATGGCCTACTCGGTGGTGCTCGAGGCGCTGTACCTGCCGCTGATCCTGATGCTGGTGGGCCTGATCTTCCGTGGCGTGGCCTTCGAGTTCCGCTTCAAGGCCAAGGCCGACAAGCGCCACCTGTGGGACAAGGCGTTCATCTGGGGTTCGCTGGTGGCCACTTTCTTCCAGGGCGTGGCGCTGGGGGCCTTCATCGAGGGCTTCAAGGTGGTCGACCGCCATTACGCGGGTGGCGCGTTTGACTGGCTGACGCCGTTCAGTATCTACAGTGGCCTGGGGCTGATCGTGGCCTATACGCTGCTGGGTTGCACCTGGCTGATCATGAAGACCGAAGGGCCGCTGCAGAAGCAGATGCACGACCTGGCGCGGCCGCTGGCGCTGGTGCTGCTGGTGGTGATCGGCATCGTCAGCCTGTGGACGCCGCTGGCTTATCCACAGATCGCCGATCGTTGGTTCAGCATGCCCAACCTGATCTGGTTCATGCCGGTGCCGGTGTTGGTGCTGGTGACCTTCTATGGGTTGCTCAAGGCGGTGGCGCGCAACGCCAACTACACGCCGTTCCTGCTGACGTTGGTGCTGATCTTCCTGGGCTACAGCGGGTTGGGCATCAGCCTGTGGCCGAACATCATCCCGCCGTCGATCTCGATCTGGGATGCCGCTGCGCCAGCGCAGAGCCAGGGCTTCATGCTGGTGGGGACGCTGTTCATCCTGCCGTTCATCCTGGGGTACACCTTCTGGAGCTACTACGTGTTCCGCGGCAAGGTGACCCACGACGACGGCTACCACTAGGGAGTGCCGGGCGATGGATATCGAGGAGAAGAAACCGCTGTGGCAGCGACTGGGTTGGCTGGTGCTGATCTGGGCGCTGAGTGTCGCGGCGCTGGGGATCGTGGCCTATGGCATGCGCATGTTCATGAGTGCGGCGGGGTTGAGTACGCATTGAGCCGGGTAAGGGCTTTGTTGTCCTGGTAGGAGCACCTTCCTTGTTCAAAATCTAAAGGCCAGCCCGGTCCTTGTGGGAGCGGGCTTGCCCGCGAAAAGGATACTGCGGTGCATGGCACCGGCTGCGCCGGTGATCGCGGGACAAGCCCGCTCCCACAGAAGACTGGTTCCCCACAGAAGACTGGTTCCCACAGAAGACTGGTTCCCCACAGAAGACTGGTTCCCCACAGAAGACTGGTTCCCCACAGAAGACTGGTTCCCACAGAAGACTGGTTCCCACAGAGGACTGGGTCCCACAGAAGACTGGCTTGTTTCAAACCCTAAGCCTGGACCCGACATTGGACTGGCTTTTGGGTTTTTTACAAGACAGTTGGCCCTACGATCACTTGCGCGCCTTGAGCACCACGAACTTTGGCGTCGCCGCGACCTGCTCCACACCGCGGAACAACCGCGACAGCTTGCTGTGATAGCCCAGGTGGCGGTTGCCGACGATGTACAGCGCGCCGCCGACCACCAGCGCCTCCCGGGCCTGCTGGAACATGCGCCAGGCGAGGAAGTCGCCGACCACTTGCTGCTGGTGGAATGGCGGGTTGCACAGCACCACATCCAGCGACTGCTTCTGCTGCCCGGCCAGGCCATCATCGGCGTGGATGTCCGCTGCGCGATCGCCCAATGCCGCCTGCCAGTTTTCCCGCGCCGATTGCACGGCCATGTACGACTCGTCCACCAGCGTGTAGTGCGCATCCGGGTTGGTCAGTGCACTGGCGATGGCCAGCACGCCATTGCCGCACCCCAGGTCTGCGACCCGGGCGCTGCCGAGGTTGCGCGGCAGGTGCGGGAGGAAGGCGCGGGTGCCGATGTCCAGGCTTTCGCGGCAGAACACGTTGGCATGGTTGACCAGCTCCAGCGCTGGGCTGTCCAGGCGGTAGCGGGTGGGGTAGGGCGAAGCTGCGACGGGGCGCTCGCCAACCGTGGCGATCAGCAGGCGGGCCTTTTTCTGCGCAAGCGACGCCTGGACCGGGCCAATGTACTGCTCCATCAGGTCGCCGGCGGCACGCGGCAGGTGCTTGATCATCGCCCCGGCGATCACTTCGGCGCCGGGTGCCAGCTTGCCCTGCAGGCGGATCAGTTGTTCCTCGAGCAGCGCGAGGGTCTTGGGTACGCGAATCAGTACGCGGTCGAACGGCCCCTGCCAATGATCGCTGGAGGGTACGAAGGGCACGCTGTCGTAAGGTTTGCCATTGCGCGCGAGGTTTTTCTCCAGGGCCAGGTGGGCCAGATAGGAGTCGCCGCTGCTGGTCACCTGCACGTGGCCGGCGAGGCTTGCCGCCAAGGCGCCGAAGCTGTCATTGAGGATCAGCACGCGGCACGCGGCTTGAGGTGCCTGGGCTGCCAAATGGCTCAGCAGGTACTCGTCGGCAGCGTCGAAGGCTTGCAGGGGGTCGTTGTTCTGCTCCGGCTGGCGGATCAGGTCGAGTTCGGCGAAGGGGCTGGTCAGCAGGGGCATGGGGGAACGGACTCGATGCGGCTTTGCCTTTGGTGGACGACCACAGGCGTCAAAACGTTCGATTCTACAGGGCTTTGCCGATGACGGGCAGTTTCAGATTAAACCGTGACGCACGGCAACCACGACGGCAGCGGTCTTGTTGGACGCGTTGAGCTTGGTGATCACGCTGCGGATATGAAAGTTCACGGTGCTCGGCGACAGCGAGAGAATGCAGGCGATGTCTGATGCGGTCTTGCCATCAGCGGTCCACTTGGTGACCTCCAGCTCACGGTCGGTCAAGGCTGGGGCCGGATCCATCGCCTTGCGGTGATGATTGCAGATCAATTCATGCAGCACGTTGTGCAGCCAGAACAGTTGTGCGCTCTCGGCCAGGAATTCGAGTGTCGAGATCGGGTGCCTGGGGCGGGCCACGCTGAGCTGGCTGATGTCGTGGATGTGATCGTGGAGCGATTGCGTCCACCCATGCCGCAGGCCATGACTGCAGGCGAGGCTACGGTATTCGGGGGCCTCTTTATAGAGTTCGTCTTCCCAGAGCACTGGGGCCGTGGAGCTGCGGCTGAGGGCCATGACAGGGTCTTGCTCGATGAAGTGGCGATCTGCCTGATAGTGGGCATTCCACTCCTTGGGAAAATTGTTGTACAGGATCACATGGGCACGTTGTGCAGGAACATGTAGGTGCAGCGTAAGCCCGAGGTACTCCATCCCCATCTCTTGAACGAGTGCGATGGCTTGGTCGAACATGCGTTCTGGGTGCCGCTCACCCAGCAACGCATGGAGATTTTCGGGCTTCCAATGCGACATGTTCTTGCTCCAAGTGGATCCATAATTTCACGACATCCACCCGAGTGTAGGAAAAGCTGACTAACGCGCAGGAAATTTTTCGCTATAGCCAATGCTTGAATATAGATTTTGTTGTACCTGATCTGTACGAGACCCTACAGCTCCTCGGTGTTCCTGCGCGTCACTTTGCGCCACACTTGGCGTATTCACCTTGGGAGTCCGTCATGACCGCCAGTGCCGACAAGTTCACTTCGCAAACCCTGCTCGATGTCCAACCTTTGACGCCGAACCTCTTCAGCCTGCGTGTAACGCGTGATGCGGGGTTCCGTTTTCGGGCCGGGCAGTTCGCGCGCCTGGGGGTGTCCAAGGCCGACGGCAGTGTGGTGTGGCGGGCCTATTCGATGGTCAGCGCGCCCCATGACGAGTTTCTCGACTTCTTCTCCATCGTGGTGCCGGGTGGCGAGTTCACCAGCGAATTGAGCCGGCTGGGAGAGGGCGACACACTGCTGATCGATCGTCAGGCTTTCGGCTACCTGACCCTGGATCGCTTCGTCGGTGGCCGCGACTTATGGCTGCTGGCCACAGGCACCGGTATCGCGCCCTTCGTGTCGATCCTCCAGGACTTCGAGGCCTGGGAGCGCTTCGACAACATCAAGCTGGTGTATTCGGTGCGTGAAGCCAAGGAGTTGGCGTACCTGGACCTGATCGCCGGGCTTGAGCAGCGCGACTACCTGGCCGAGTTCGCCGGCAAGCTGCAGTTCATTCCGGTGGTCACGCGTGAGGTACATCCTGGCGCCCTGAATGCGCGGATCACCACGCTGATCGAGAGCGGCGAGCTGGAGCGGGCGGCGGGCCTTGAGTTTTCGCCGGAGCATTCGCGGATCATGCTGTGCGGCAACCCCGACATGATCGACGAGACACGCAAGGTGCTGAAGGCGCGCGACCTGCAACTGAGCCTGAGCAAGCGGCCGGGGCAGGTGGCGGTGGAGAATTACTGGTAGGGCGCTTTGCGCGCGACGCTATCCGGGGCCGTATCGCGGCCCCGGTGCGTTTCGGTCACGGCTGGCGGTTCTGCGCCTTGAGCAGGTCGCGGATCTCGGTCAGCAGGGTTTCCTGTGGCGTCGGCACCGGTGGGGTGGTGGGGGCCACGGCCTCTTCGCGCTTGAGGCGGTTGATCGCTTTCACGCCCATGAAGATGGCGAACGCCACGATCACGAAGTCGATGACGGTCTGGATGAACTTGCCGTAAGCCAGCACCACCGCCGGGATATCGCCTTCGGCGGCCTTGAGGGTGATCGCCAGGTCACTGAAGTCCACACCGCCGATCAGCAGGCCCAGTGGCGGCATGATCACGTCGCCCACGAACGACGAGACGATCTTGCCGAAGGCCGCGCCGATGATGATACCAACCGCCATGTCGACGACATTTCCCTTGACCGCGAAGGCCTTGAACTCGCTGAGCACGCCCATGTTTTATTCCTTTGTAACAAATGGTGAGGTAAACGCAGTGTAAGCCACTAAAACGCTTCATGCGCTGCATTCAGGGCTACAGACTGCCATTAGAACGAATAGTTTTGTCGCACGCAGCAGCGCCCGAGGCACATCGGGCTTGGGCTATCATGGCGGTCTTTGCCCAGGAGACTGACCCGATGGCCAAGGCCAAGCGCTTGTATGGCTGCACCGAGTGCGGCGCGACCTTTCCCAAATGGGCCGGCCAGTGTGGCGAATGCGGCGCCTGGAACACCCTCGTTGAAACCATGATCGAAAGCGCCGGCGCCGCAGCGCCTTCCGGGCGTGCGGGCTGGACTGGGCAGCAGGCGCAGATCAAGACCCTGGCCGAGGTCAGCGTCGAGGAGATCCCGCGCTTCACCACCAGCAGCACCGAGCTTGACCGCGTGCTCGGCGGCGGCCTGGTCGATGGCTCGGTGGTGCTGATTGGCGGCGACCCGGGGATCGGCAAGTCCACCATCCTGCTGCAGACCCTGTGCAACATCGCCACGCAGATGCCGGCGCTGTACGTCACCGGGGAAGAGTCGCAGCAGCAGGTGGCCATGCGTTCCCGGCGCCTGGGCCTCCCCCAGGACCAGCTCAAGGTGATGACCGAAACCTGCATCGAAACCATCATCGCCACGGCGCGGGTGGAAAAGCCGCGGGTGATGGTGATCGACTCGATCCAGACCATCTTCACCGAACAACTGCAGTCGGCGCCTGGTGGCGTGGCCCAGGTGCGCGAGAGCACGGCGCTGCTGGTGCGTTATGCCAAGCAAAGCGGCACGGCGATCTTCCTGGTTGGCCACGTGACCAAGGAAGGCTCGCTGGCAGGCCCGCGGGTGCTCGAGCACATGGTCGACACCGTGCTGTATTTCGAGGGTGAATCGGACGGGCGCCTGCGCCTGCTGCGGGCAGTGAAGAACCGCTTCGGTGCGGTCAACGAGCTGGGCGTGTTCGGCATGACCGATCGTGGCCTGAAGGAGGTGTCCAACCCCTCGGCGATCTTCCTCAACCGTACCCAGGAAGAGGTGCCGGGTAGCGTGGTGATGGCCACCTGGGAGGGCACCCGGCCGATGCTGGTCGAGGTGCAGGCGCTGGTCGACGACAGCCACCTGGCCAACCCGCGACGGGTCACCCTGGGCCTGGACCAGAATCGCCTGGCCATGCTGCTGGCGGTGCTACATCGCCATGGCGGCATCCCCACCCATGACCAGGACGTGTTCCTCAACGTGGTCGGCGGGGTCAAGGTGCTGGAAACCGCATCCGACCTGGCGCTGCTGGCGGCGGTGATGTCGAGCCTGCGTAACCGGCCGTTGGCCCATGGCCTGCTGGTGTTCGGCGAGATCGGTCTTTCTGGCGAGGTGCGCCCGGTGCCCAGCGGTCAGGAGCGCCTGAAAGAAGCGGCCAAGCATGGCTTCAAGCGCGCCATCGTGCCCAAAGGCAACGCACCGAAGGAAGCCCCGCCAGGGCTGCAGGTGATTGCGGTGACGCGTCTGGAGCAGGCCTTGGACGCACTGTTCGAATGACCGACCTTCTTGCAACTGATTCTCAGTAGCGAGTAGCATTCCGCCACCTTGCGACCACCAGCTGGAGTGCGTGTGGCGGAGTCCGATCTCAAGCGCTTGTTCATCAAGCATGCGAAAACCCTGCAGGGGCTGCTGACGCGCAAGGTGCGTGATCCGCAGCTGGCTGCCGACCTGGTGCAGGAAAGTTTCCTGCGCCTTGCCGAACAGCAGCGCCAGGAAGCCATCGACAACACGCCGGGCTATCTGTACCGCACGGCGCACAACCTGATGATCGATCACCTGCGCCAGCAGCAGCGGCGCAAGACCGACCTGGTGCCCCACGAGGCCCTTGAAGGCATCGTCGAAGAGCGCCCGGGGCTTGAGGAGCAGGCTGCCCGCGAGCAGCATCTGCGCCGCGTGCAAGCCATGCTCGAAGCGCTGCCCGAGCGCACCCAGCAGGTCTTTCGTCTCAACCGCCTCGAAGGCATGACCCATGCCGAGGTCGCCCGCCACCTGGGGATTTCCGACAGCTCCGTGCAGAAGCATCTGGCCAAGGCCCTGGCCTATGTGATGCAGTGCCTGCAGGACGGCGGATGACCAACGGTTTACTGACAATTGCCCCCTCAGACGTCAGCCCAGACATAACCAGATCGCGAGAGAACCGTGTGAGCAGCGAGAACCAGCCCGAGCAAGCAATTCGCGAGCAGGCCGCCGAGTGGGTGGTGCGCGAGAGTGCCGGCCCTCTGAGCGACCAGCAGCAGCGGGCGCTGGCGCAGTGGTGCGCCGCCGATCCGCGGCATGTGCAGGCCTATGAGTTTGCCCGGGCAACCTGGGCCGATCTGGGCGCCTTGAGCGAGCTGGCGTTGCCGGTGCGTCGTGGGTTGCCGCCGACGCTTGCGCGGCCAGTGCGCCGTCGTTCGCGCTGGCGTCGGGCGATGACGGGCGTGGCGGCCATGCTGGTGGTGGCGTTCGGTGTGGCGCAGGCGCCGCAACTGCTGCTGGACTGGCGAGCCGACTATGTCACTGGCGCGGGCGAAGTGCGGCGGGTGACGCTGCCCGATGGCAGCCTGGTCGATCTGGACAGCCGCAGCGCCATTGCCCTGGCCTTCGACCATGGCGAGCGACGTGTGCGCTTGCTGGCGGGCGAGGCGGTGTTCAGTGCGGCGCCGGTGACGGAGCGCGAGCGGCGGCCGTTCGTGGTCGAATATGCCGGAGCGACCACCCGCGCGCTGGGCACACGCTTCGTGGTCGGGCAGGCGGGCGAGGGTGGCTGGGTCGGGATGCTCGAGCATCGCGTTGCCGTCGACTTGCTGAGCCCGCCACAGCGGGGGCGCGCCGACCAGGTAGTGGAGCAGGGGCAGAGCGTGCGCTATGACCAGGCCGCTGGTGTGCGGCCCTGGCCGGAGCAGAACCTGCAACGGGCCACCGACTGGGAGCGCGGGGTGCTGGTGTTCGAGCGCCAGCCGCTGGCCGAGGTGGTGGCGCGGCTCAACCGCTATCGCCCGGGCAGGTTGATGGTGGTGGATTCGCAGCTCGCGCAGCGCGAGGTGAGCGGGGTGTTTCGCCTTGATCAGCTGGCGGCGGTTGGCGGGGTGCTGAGCGATGAACTGCAGGCGCGGCGGGTCGAGCTGCCTGGGTTGACCTTGATCTACTGACCTTTGCTCGGTGATGTTCTTTTCGCGGGCAAGCCCGCTC